>DATMSK010000111.1:0-10898 GCA_035565395.1 Methylophilus sp.
GGGTTAATTAAAAATTTGCTGCGTTTCCACAGCGAATGGATGCATTTTAAGCATACACATTTAATATGTAAAATTGATTATTTTAATTTTATTGATAAATATTACTAATCAAAAAGCCATCTGCCAAAAATCAGGCAGAAACGGTGACCTGCCCATGCCCCTCATAACCCAGGTTATCCTGCCAGTTTACCGCAATCACATCACCCGCCTTGGCATCTTTGAGGTAAAAGGTGAAATAAGGGTTACGCGAAATGCCGGTACCGGTTTGCGCATCAACAACCACTTGTCCATTGAGCACCACCTGCATCAACTGCATGAAATGTGCAGGCATCAACTGGCCATCATCGTTTTTACTGCGGCCAGTACGCATGGGATGCAGAATAATGATCTTTAGTTCAGTGATGTTTTTGCCCAAGGCGCCACCTTCCAGTATCCGTGCGCGCATCTTCATACTGGTAGCAAACGGCTCTTCACGCTCGCTACCGGCACAACCATCCTCCAGCACAATCACCTCACGGCGTTGTTGCTGAAACTGGCCGCTCACCTGCTGCAGCAAGGCAATCACTTCGCCTGATTGCGCCAGCTTGATACGTGTGACCACTTTGGGCAGTACTTGTTTACCAAATTCAAAGCTGGCAATCAGCGGCGTCGGATTTGCATCTGCCAGCACACGTAAACTGCTCACACTGCCTGCAGGCTGATGACTGGTCAGTTCGACTTGTACCACCGCGCCATTTTCAGCTTTTTGCGGCGCTTCAATCTGCAACTCAGGTGTCACCGGGACCGCAGTGGCTTTGAGCACTGCCATCACTTGATCAGTTTGCTTGGCCTCAAAGGCTTGCGCAAACCAGGGAGCAGCCTCCAGCTTGCGCGAGACCAGCCAGAATGGCATGGCCACCAACGCCAGGCCCGCCTTTAACCACACTCTTCGTTGCTTCCATGGAGCCCGAAGGCCATCATCCATTTTTATCATCGCCTTGCTCCAGCTTAAGTTGCTGCCTGAGTATTTTGAGCCTTGCCTCTACTTTGGATTGCAAATAGAAATCACCATCCTTCGCTTTGCTGGCGATATCAAACTGGTCAATCGCCCGCGGTAAATCATATTTGCGAACATAGCTTTCACCCAGCGCCTGATGCCGCAGCATCTGCTTGCCCTGCCCCTGGTAAGCTGCTGCCAGCCAGTCCCAAAGCTTGGGGTCATCCGGAAAAGTTTCCAACTGCTTTTGAATAAAGGTTACGGCCTGCGGCCACTGGTTGCTACGGATCAGGAGCTCAGCCTCCCCCTGGGCCAAAATGCGGTGTTTGGGGTATTGCTGTAATCCTTGCACAAACTGAGTTTGCGCTTGGGCCACCTGGCTCAACTTAGCTAGCGTCAACCCCTTTAGCGTCACCAGGTAAGGATTATTCATCCCATGTTGCACCAGCCAGTCTACCTCCACCTGCGCATTCTTGGCCTGGTTTGACCGTAGCCAGGCATAGGCCAAACCATAGTGCTCGGCGATTTCATTCTGAAAACGGCCTTCACTGATATTGTTCTGGAACTCCTCCACCATTTGCGAAGGCGCGCCTTGATACGCACGGATTTTTGCCCGCATCAGGAAAAAAGCCAGACTCTCATTGATCTGCTTGTAAGGCAGGTTCTGCACACGGTTACCAATATCGGCGATTCGCTCACTGGTCAGCGGGTGGGTACGTAAATAGCTGGGCAGGCTACCGCCATCCGAGAAACGTGTTGCGCGCTGCATGGTGGTAAAAAATGCCGGCATGGCACGTACATCAAACCCGGCATCCTGCAAAATGGTCAGGCCGACCCGGTCCGCCTCACGCTCATGTTCGCGTGTGTAATCCAGTTGCTTCTGCACACCGGCAGCTGAAGCTGCGGTCATGGCACCCATGCCCACCTGTGGATTCGAACGGGCAATCAGCAAGGCCAGTGCTGTCGCTGCTAGGTTCTTAAACATATCGTACTTTTGTGACGCCAACATACGCGCCAAGTGATGCTGGGTCACATGACCAATTTCATGACCAAGTACGCTGGCCAACTCCGATTCACTGTTGGCAGCCATAAACAAACCGGTATGCACCCCGATCACGCCACCTGGCATGGCAAACGCATTGATGGTTTTATCCTGCACCACAAAAAAATAAAACTTTTGCTGCTTATCCGGGCTACTCTCACCCAAGCGCGAACCCAGTGCCTGCAGGTAGTCGGTCACTTCCGCATCATCAAGCACATCCTCGCTTGTCGCTACCTGCTTGAGGATCTGGTGCGCAATTTTTTCCTCATCACGCAGTGACAACACGGTTTGGGAGGCATCCCCCAGTTCAGGCAACTGGTTGGAAGAGTCAGCAGGCAAACTCAAATCAAGATCAGGCTCGTAAGGTTTACCGGAAAATATGCCCGTCGCATTATTCGCCTGTAATGCCACAGCGGGAACGACCAGCAAGCCGCACACCAGCAACCAGCGCAATGCGCGTTGGCGACGGGAGTGATAAGCATGTTTAATATAATTTAAAGCCATGAATTTTAGTGTTTGTCATGTGAGCCCTGACCACAGGTTCAACACAATAGCCCAAACTTGTTATGATAACGACTTAATCGCTTGAGTTCACCCTTTTCACGCCACCACCCTATGACCAAACAAATTTCAGGCCTCACTCATTTCAACGCACAGGGCCACGCCCATATGGTCGATATCGGCGACAAAGCCCATACCAAACGTATCGCCATTGCCGAAGGCCGTATCGAGATGCAAGCAGCCACCTTACAAACCATCCTGCAAGGCAACGCCAAAAAAGGCGACGTGCTAGGCATCGCCCGCATTGCCGCGATCCAAGCTAGCAAAAAAACCAGCGACTTGATTCCACTCTGCCACCCGCTTAGCCTAAGCCGCGTCGATGTCAGTTTTATGGCAGATGAAACGCAATACAGTATTACCTGCCGTGTGCAATGTGAAACGACTGGGCAAACCGGGGTAGAAATGGAAGCGTTAACAGCTGTGCAGGTTGGCCTGCTGACAATTTATGATATGTGTAAAGCGATTGATAGAGGGATGACCATACAAGGGGTGAGAGTGCTGGAGAAGCATGGTGGGAAGAGTGGGGATTGGGTGGCTAACGATTAGTTCAAACAGTTGAAGCTTTGAGTATTTGAATAAAAAAATATTTTAGGAAAAATCGAGATCCTTATTTCGCCACTTGGCGAGTCACTTTTCTTTGCTTGCCCCACAGAAAGTAACCAAAGAAGACGGCACCCAGCCATCACGGCCTTCGGCTGCCTTGCGTTGCTCAACAAAATAAGCCGGTCACGAAACTCATCCTGGCAGCTCACATACTACGTGAGCTGCTGCGGGATTCGGACAGTCGCTCCCTCTACTCTTATTTTGTTTCCGCTACTCAGCGTGATGGAATGGGATTTATCTCGCCAAACTCACATCGTAGAAATTTGGGCCGCTTAAAAAATCAATTCTTCCCTTTAAATCACAAATGGTGGCACTCGCATGGTTTTCGGGATCCCCATCTGACGCGCCGAGTAGCGCAGGCAAAATAAGATGAAGCGAGCGGCTGTTCGAATCCCGCGGTGGACTGCGTCTTGTGCAGGTCACTAGGATGAGTTCTGCGAGCGCTTATTTTGACGAGCAACGCAGGAAACAAGCGGAAGCTGGGGTGCACTTTCTTTTGATTACTTGTTCTTTGTGCAAGCAAAGAAAAGTAACTCGCTGAAAAGCGAAAAAATCGCTACATCACCTTGCCAAAACACAAACATCAGATTCACTTTCCCCATGCATCAAAAAAAAGGCGTACCTCTCAGTACACCCTTCTAGCTCAATCGAACAAACCACTACCCTAGATTCGGCGCTAACCACCGCTCCAACCAAGCCTTATCCACATTGCGTCTCTTCGCCATGTCTTCCAACTGGTCATTACCAATCTTATCCACACTGAAATACCTGGATTCAGGATGCGCCAGGTAAAAACCACTCACTGCCGCAGCAGGTAACATGGCATAGCTATCAGTCAATTGCATGCCGATTTCTTCCGCCTGCAAGGCCTTGAACATCTCTGCTTTCACGGTATGGTCCGGGCAGGCTGGATAGCCTGGCGCGGGACGAATCCCTTTGTATTGCTCTTTAATCAGTGCCTCATTAGTCAGCTGTTCATCTGCTACATAACCCCACAAATCTTTACGCACACGCTCGTGCATGTATTCGGCAAAGGCTTCAGCTAAACGATCGGCCAGTGACTTGAACATGATGGCGTTATAGTCATCGTGGTTCTTTTCATACTCGGCCAGGCGTTTCTCCATGCCTAAACCAGCCGTGACAGCAAACAGGCCAATGTAATCATCCGTGCCTTTAGGGGCAATAAAATCGGCCATACACTGGTTAGGGCGGGCAACGCCATCAATGACCGGTTTCTGCGTTTGCTGACGCAGGCCGTACCAGGTCAGTGCGACTTGACTACGGGTATCGTCGGTATAAATCTCGATGTCATCCGCATTGACCTGATTGGCGGGTAACAGGGCGATGACGCCATTGGCAGATAACCAGCGGCCATCGATAATGCGCTTGAGCATGACCTGTGCTTCGGCAAATACTTTAGTGGCAGCTTCGCCGACGATTTCATCTTTCAAAATCGCAGGATAAAAACCGGCGAGATCCCAGGTCTGGAAGAACGGGCCCCAGTCGATGTATTGTGCAATCAGGGCGAGATCGATGTTTTTGAATACGCGACGGCCGATAAACTTGGGTTTGACTGGCGTGTTGCTGCCAGTGAAGTCGAGTTTTGCCGCATTGGCTCGTGCGTCAGCCAGGCTCAGCATGGGCACGCCTTTTTTATTGGCATGCTGGTGACGCGCTTTTTCGTAATCTGCCTGAATTTCTGCAAGGTAAGCACCACGTGTTTCCGGCGTCAGTAAGTTTTGCATCACACTGACCGAACGCGAAGCATCCGGCACGTAAATCACCGGGCCTTCGTAGTTAGGTGCAATTTTCACTGCAGTGTGGGCACGGGAAGTCGTCGCGCCGCCAATCAGTAATGGCGTCTGGTTTTCAACAAAATGCGGGTCGCGCTGCATTTCTTTGGCGATATAGGCCATTTCTTCGAGTGATGGCGTAATCAGGCCGCTTAAACCAATAATGTCGGCGTTTTCACGCTTGGCCATTTCCAGGATTTCAGCAGCGGGCACCATGACGCCCATATTCACGACTTCGAAGTTATTGCACTGCAACACCACTGAAACGATGTTTTTACCGATATCGTGCACATCGCCTTTCACCGTGGCGATCACGACCTTGCCTTTAGGCTTGGCGACCATGCCGGTGCGGCGTTCTTCCGCCGCTTTTTCTTCTTCAATAAACGGAATCAAATGCGCCACGGCAGATTTCATCACACGCGCCGATTTCACCACTTGCGGCAAAAACATCTTGCCCTGGCCAAACAAGTCACCCACCACGTTCATGCCATCCATGAGCGGGCCTTCGATGACGTGAATCGGACGACCACCCTTGCTCATAATATCTTGGCGCACTTCTTCAGTATCAGCGACGATAAAGTCGGTGATGCCATGCACCAGCGCATATTCCAGGCGCTTGGTAGCGGGCACCGGCTGCTCTGGCGTGCCGCGCCAGGCCAGGGTGGCTTCTGCTTTTTTACCGCCAGCCACCAGCGTCCCGGCGATTTCAATCATGCGCTCGGTCGCTGCCAGCGGGTTGTCAGGGTCCACCACACGGTTGAGCACCACGTCTTCGACGCGCTCACGTAGCTCGGCCGGAATATCGTCATAGACGCCGACCATACCGGCATTCACAATCCCCATGGTCATGCCAGCCTGGATGGCGTGATAGAGGAACACGGTATGAATGGCCTCTCGTGCCGGTTCGTTACCACGGAAGCTGAAGCTGACGTTGGACACCCCGCCGGAAATGCGGGCGTATGGCAGGTTCTGCTTGATCCAGCGCGTCGCTTCGATAAAGTCTACCGCGTAGTTGTTATGCTCTTCGATCCCTGTCGCCACGGCAAAAATATTCGGGTCAAAGATGATGTCTTCTGGTGGGAATCCGGAGCCGACCAATAAATCGTAAGCACGTTTGCAAATCTCGGTTTTACGCGCAAAAGTATCCGCTTGGCCGGTTTCGTCAAACGCCATCACCACCACGGCCGCACCATAACGCTGGCATAATTTGGCTTGGCGCAAAAACTCGGCTTCGCCTTCTTTCATGGAAATCGAGTTCACGATGGCCTTACCCTGCACACACTTCAAGCCTGCCTCGATCACCGCCCATTTGGAGGAGTCGATCATGATGGGCACGCGTGCAATATCAGGCTCGGAGGCGACCAAATTGAGGAAATGCGTCATGGCTTTGACCGCATCCAGCATGCCTTCATCCATGTTGATGTCGATGACCTGGGCGCCGTTTTCGACCTGCTGACGCGCCACGCTGAGCGCTTCTTCGTATTGCTCGTTGATGATCATCCGCGCAAACGCTTTTGAACCCGTGACGTTGGTGCGCTCGCCGACGTTGACGAACAGCGACTGCTCATCAATCACAAATGGCTCTAGCCCGGACAACTTGGTGGTCACAGGCAAGGTGGGTACTTGGCGGGGTGGTAAATCTTTAATCGCGTTATAAATGGCGTTGATATGGGGCGGCGTAGTCCCGCAACAGCCGCCGGCAATATTGATAAAGCCGCTTTGCGCGAACTCTTTGACCAGGCTGGAAGTGACATCTGGTGTTTCGTCAAACCCGGTATCCGACATCGGGTTTGGCAACCCAGCGTTGGGGTAAATACAAACAAAGGTATCTGCGACTTTACTCAACTCTTCCGCATATGGGCGCATCAAAGTCGCACCCAGGGCGCAGTTCAGACCCACAGTGAGCGGTTTGACATGGCGTACAGAATGCCAGAAGGCAGTCACGGTCTGGCCAGAGAGGATACGGCCGGACGCGTCGGTCACCGTGCCGGAAATCATGATCGGCCAGGTTTTGCCCTGCTCTTCAAAGAAGGTCTCAATCGCAAACAGCGCGGCCTTACAGTTAAGCGTATCGAAGATGGTTTCCACCATCAGGATATCGGCACCGCCATCGACCAGGCCGCGGATTTGCTCATGGTAAGAAGCCACCAACTGGTCAAAACTAACGTTACGCGCCGCTGGGTCATTCACATCAGGTGAAATCGACGCAGTTTTTGGTGTTGGGCCTAATGCGCCAGCGACAAAGCGCGGCTTGTCTGGCGTGCTGTATTTGGCACAAGCGGCCTTGGCCAGTTTGGCGGCCTCGACGTTCATCTCATACACCAGGTGTGCCATGTGGTAATCGTCTTGCGCGACGCTGGTGGCACCAAAGGTATTGGTTTCGATGATGTCGGCCCCGGCGGCCAGGTATTTTTCGTGTATCTCCTGAATGACGTGCGGTTGCGTCAATGTCAGCAACTCGTTATTACCTTTGACAAACAATTCGCGCTCACCGGGCGGACCCTGAAAGTCCTTGAAACGCGCGCCGCGGTAATCTGCCTCGGTCAGCTTGTACTGCTGAATCATGGTGCCCATTGCGCCATCCAGGATCAGGATGCGTTGTGACAGGGCTTCGCGTAACCATTGTTCAGTCGCGGAAATCGGCAGTTGCGTCATGCGTATCAACTTGAAAATAAAAGTGTTATTTTATCACAAGCTACCTGGCAGCCCGCCACCACTGGCAGGCGTGCTCACCCGCTCGTGCCACAAAAAAACATAGGCGAATCGGAAAAATGACATTACCATCGCGGCATTCTGTACATTTACTCAGGGCGGCCACGGAATGGTGGTGTGTCACGCCCGGACAATTGAGGAAAGCGCATGATATCGGGTTTGGTTCAACTCTTTTTGTGGCAGGGCCTGGGTGAATTGCTCAGCAAACTCTTTTTGCCCGGCATTCCAGGGCCAGTGCTGGGATTACTGCTATTGCTGGCATTTTTGTGCCTCAAAGGGCAAGTCAATAGTGACCTGGGATTGGTGGCTGACAGCTTCCGCCAGCACCTGGGGTTATTGTTTGTGCCGGCTTCTGTGGGTGTGCTACTGTTTTTACCCGAGTTACAAACCCATGCGCTGGCCGTGGGCACCGCACTGATCGTCAGTGTGATCCTGACCATTGCCGTCACGGCCATCGTACTCAAGGTGTTCTGGTATTTTTCGCTTAAACGCAGCAAAGGCAACACCGGCTTGAAGGGGCAGCGCCATGAATAAACGCATCCCGATTTCAGAAATTTGGGTTTACCTTTCCGGCGACCCCTTGTTTGCGCTGATTATTACGCTGGCGACTTACCAGCTGGGTTACTTGCTGTACGTTCGCGCCAAGCGCAATCCTATCGTCAACCCGGTTGCCATTTCAGTCATCCTGACCTGCCTGGCCATAGACCTGCTGGACATGCCCTATGAAAAGTATTTTGAAGGTGCACAGTTTGTGCACTTCTTACTGGGGACAGCAACCGTCGCACTGGCGGTGCCGATTTATAACGGCTTCAAGCGCATGCAAGGCAAGATTTTCCATATCTGGGTCGCGCTCACTGTCGGCAGCACCGTGTCTATTATCAGCGCAGTCGCTATCGCCAAACTGATGGGGGCCACGGATAACATAGTCGGCAGCATGTACGCCAAGTCCGTCACCGCCCCGATTGCCATGGGCATTGCCGAGCGGCTCAATGTGTCCCCGACGTTAACGGCCGTGTTTACGGTGATCACCGGCATGCTGGGGGCAATTCTGGCACCCTATATTCTCAATACTATCAAAGTCCAACAATGGTGGATACGCGGCACTGCGATCGGTGTGGGCGCGGATGGGCTGGGGATTACACGGGCATTTAGTGTCAATGAAGAGGCCGGCGTGTTTGCCAGCATGGCCATGGGCCTCAATGGTGTGATCAGTGCCATTGGGCTCCCTATCGTGCTGACCTATTTACGCTCACACCTGGGGTTCTAAAGAGATCGGCAATCGCGCCGTTAATTGCTCTGTAAGGGGGCAAATGAACGCACCAACTTGGTGCACCTGAAACTGACACCCAGCTTACAAACGGCGCTTTTCTTCGAACTTGGGATAAAAGCGTATTGTCATTCGCTATGCATAAGGGTACATTGTAAGCAATGTAAAGAGGTTTATCTCTGCTTGGCTAGGATTCACTCTCTGCCGATTTTTAATACTGGCTTTTTCACTTTTTTCATACACTGATCAAATGCAAAAACACCTGAACACCGCCGCATTGCAGCTCAGACTGTGGGTCGTCACAGTGCTGTTGGCTGTGCTCGGCTTTGCATTGGTCGCAGAGTTCTCAGACCACTCAGGCTATAGCGATGGCACCGCCCGTGTCCGCATTGCCGAAGTGGTTGAATACAGCGGTGATGGCGATTCGCCACTCACCTCACTGATCCCACTGATTTCACCTCCCGCAAGCATGACCATTGCCTGCGTGATTCCCTTTGCATTGCTGGCGCTACCTCGCCGCCGCGTGACACCACGCCCGGTGTTTGTTCGCCACCTGCATTCGCGAGCACCTCCCTCCCTGCCATAGGTGTCAACCGCGCTAGTACATTGCATGGCGCTACTAAACACCGACCTGATTTTCCCTAACCGCAATTTACAGCCCTACCCGCGCTGTCCCTTCAGGACTGTGCCCATGCCAACGGTAGTAGTTTGCAGTAAGATAAGGATAGTCTGGCGATTCAGAGTAGCCACAATATAGCAAGACATGCGCCGACACCGGATTTGTGCAAGTAACTTTCTTCATTTTTAAGATAAGAACACACTTATGATTAAACAGAACTTAATCGTTTTAGGCTTACTAGGCTCCTTGCTCAGCGCTTGTCATCACGAAGAAGCCCATGAAGAGGCGCCACCAAAGCTGGAAGTAACACATCCATGGCGTAAAGACGCCATGATTACCAAGGAATATGTCTGCCAGATTCATGCGATCCAGCATATTGAATTACGCGCCCTGGAGCGCGGTTACCTGCAAGACGTATTTGCCGGTGAGGGCCAGATCGTGAAGCAGGGCCAGCCCATGTTCAAAATCATGCCTAATGTTTACCAGGTCGACTTGCTGAAAGCTCAGGCGGAAGCGAAAACGGTGCAGATTGAGTACGAAAACACCAAAGCCCTGGCGGAGAAAAACATTGTTTCCCAAAATGAACTGGCACTAGGCAAAGCCAAGCTGGATAAAGCCAATGCCGAGGTGCAGCTGGCGCAAACACACCTGAACTTTACCAACATCAATGCACCGTTTACCGGCATCATGGACCATTTGCTGGTACGGAAAGGCAGCCTGCTGGATGAGGGAGATCTGCTGACAACCCTGTCTGACAACAGCCGCATGTGGGTGTACTTCAATGTGCCAGAAGCTGAGTATCTGGACTTCAAGATCCATCAAAAAAATGAAAAAGGTGTGCCGGTTAAATTGCGCATGGCCAATGGTGCCCTTTTTGATCAGAAAGGTGCCATTGAAACGGTAGAAGCCGATTTTGACAATAAAACCGGCAATATCGAGTTCCGGGCTGATTTCCCGAATCCGAATGGCTTACTGCGTCATGGTGAAACTGGTACTATTTTGCTGGAAGTACCTCACCCCAATGCCCTGCAGATTCCGCAAAAAGCTACCTTTGAAGTGCTGGACAAGACCTTTGTTTACGTGATCAACAAGGACCACAAAGTCGAACAGCGCATGATTCAGATCGCTGCCGAACTGCCACATCTGTTCATCATCAAGTCGGGCCTCAAAGAGACTGACACGGTGTTGCTGGAAGGGCTGCGTCGCGTCAAGAACGGGCAAAAAATCGAACTGGATTACAGAGCCCCTGAAAAAGTCATTCCAGAGCTGGAATTGTACGCAGAATAAGGCTTAGGCCGTCATCACACGAAAGTGACTTAATCCAT
>DATMSK010000112.1:0-5275 GCA_035565395.1 Methylophilus sp.
ATACAAGCAATTATCCATTAAAGATATCGCAGAAAAATTAATGCTGGAACCTGCCACCATTACCCCAGTGGTCAAACGTTTGGAAGCAAAAAAACTAACGAAACGTACGCGCCAGAAAGATGATGAACGCGTGGTCATTGTCAGCCTGACAGAAGAAGGCCAGGCCCTACGCAGCAAGTTATCTGAAGTGCAAAAACGTGTTGCGTGCGACACCGGCTTGAACAGTACTGCGTTCGAGAACCTGAATAAAACGCTGAATGAACTGACCAAAAGCGTGACAGCGAAAATTCCAGACTAAAACGTCACAGGCGCATTTGAATCAGTTTGACATGTGCTTGGCCTGATGCCAAAACTAAATGAGGAGCCGCAGCTCCTCATTTAGTTTTTACTCTTGCCAGATATTTAAGAAACAGCGGCTCTTACGCATTAATCAGGCATATTCAATTGCCGCATAAAGGCCCGGAAAGAGCCTTTGGTCGCATGCAGGGCCTGTAACTTGGTGACTGATTCGTCCAGTGCGTCACTCATCAACTCTAACGCATCCTCATCCAGGCGCAGGCTCATGGCACCAATCTCCAGCTCTATGGTGCGATGCGTTTCGCAATAATGGACACGGAACCCGGCCCGGCCTGACAACAAAATTTTCTTACACATGCTTTCCTCACTCATCATCATTCCCCTAACCCATCGCCTTATGCACGCAACTGTATGGCCGCCTGCTCGTGCTCATTGACCAGCAAAGTCCATTGCACACACATGCGGCGCGAAACACTGCAAATCAACTCAGAATCTGCGTACTCTGGGGCAGTCAGGGTTTCAGCCAGGCGTAATGCCTGCTTGGCCAGGTCATAGGTTGGTTTTTTAATATATAACGTTGCCACATAGAGCAACGACGCCATGACTGACTCGGCGTCAGGCAGGCTGGGATCGTAGCGGATGGCATGGATATTCATTGTATTCATGGCAGTCTTTCCTTCTAAACGGTCATTTCGATTTCGGTTTGCATCACAATACGCGCGGCGGCCTTACGCAGCATTTCGTTAATCACGATAAAGTTGCCGGCCTCAAACTTGAGCGTGGTGCCGCCCACCTCCAGCTCTACCATGTCTGAAGCTTGATGATAAAGCACCTTGCAGGCGGTCTTTCCGGCCAACATTGTCTTGCCTACCACGGTGTGACGTTTCATCATGACTCTCCTTTGATAAACCTTAAATAAATGATAATAATTCTCATTTACAATGTCAAGAGAATTTGAACAGCGATTTTGGGAAAGAAAGCACCCCTCTATTGCGGGTAGCTTGAGTAGTGAATTTAAGCGTGTGGAGGGGTATATGAAAGCAGGAACGCAGTTGCGTCTTCGCTGCTCATCGGTTTGCTTAACAGGTAGCCCTGCATTTCGTCACAACCTTGCGCTTGCAAGAATGCTTTCTGCTCCGGGGTCTCAACCCCCTCGGCAATGGTCTTGAGTCCCAAGCTGCGTGCCAGCTGGATAATGGCAATGACAATCGCTTTGTCTTCATCATCGGTACTGATATCACGCACAAAGGTCTGGTCCACCTTAAGCTTGTAGACTTTGAATTTTTTCAGGTAGCTCAAAGAAGAATAGCCGGTGCCAAAATCGTCGATCGACAAGCGTACGCCTAATTTATTCAACGCATCCATCATGGCGACAGCGCCTTCCGGATTTTCCAGCGCCACGCCTTCGGTCAGCTCAAGCTCCAGGCAATCAGGCGAAACCTTATACTGCTCCAAAGTAGACTTCACCAGCGCAGGCAGTTTAGGGTCCCGGAACTGGATGCTGGACAAATTCACGGATACGGCAATGCCATGAATGCCTGCCTGCTGCCAGGCATGCATTTGTTGTGTTGCCTGCTCTAGTACCCAGCTGCCTATCGTAATAATCAAACCACTGGATTCAGCCAATGGGATAAATTCTGCCGGCGAGATAAACCCAAGCTGCGGATGCTTCCAGCGCAACAAGGCCTCCACACCCAGCAAGCGCCCCGTATCCAGCGCCACCTGCGGCTGGTAATACACTGCAAGTTGCCCCGAAGTAATCGCGTGGCGCAAAGCATTCACCAGTTGCAGGTTACGCGCCGTCTGCAACTGCATATGGTTGCTGAAAAACCGGTAGCTGTTGCGGCTTTCTTTTTTGGTACGGTACATTGCCACATCCGCATTACGTTGCAGGCTCTCCATATCCAGGCCATCATCTGGGTAAATGGCGACCCCAATTGAAGCCGTGATCGTTAACTCATACTGGTCGATGACAAACGGTTGCTCGACCGCTTTGAGCAGACGCTCCACCACTTCTTTGGCGATCACATGGCCAGCCTCTGCCAGCAAGAACACGAACTCATCCCCGCCTAACCGGCAAATCGTATCTTGCGGCCTCACCAGACTTTCAAACCGTTTGGTCAATTCAATCAGCAGGTTATCGCCATAGCGATGCCCCAGACTGTCATTCACGTCCTTGAAATGATCCAGGTCGAGGAACATCAGTGCAAACTGGCCATCCTGGTCCCAGGCCTTTTCAATCTCAACCGTGACCCGCTCATTCAGTAAATTTCGGTTGGGCAGACCGGTCAAGGCATCATAATTTGCCAGTATGCGAATACGTTCTTCAGCCTCTTTGCGCTTGGTAATATCCCGAATAAATGCGCTGTAGTAATGTTCTTGATCACGCTCAATCTCCACAATGGTCAACTCAATGGGAAACTCAGTACCATCGCGGCGTAAGGCGGTAATTTCGATGAGCTTGCCCAGCAAGCGTGATTTACCTGTTTGCTGCAAGCGAAGCATGCCTTGCTGATGGGCTTGCCAGTATTCTGGCGGCACAATGACATCTTCGAGCCGACGGCCCAACACTTCACTACGCTTATACCCAAAAATATGTGACGCTGCCAGATTCCACTCCACAATCAGGCCCTGCATATCAATATTCACTATGGCATCCAGCGCATTTTCAAGCACCAGCTGTGCGCGCTGCTCACTTTCGCGCAAATGACTCTGGATCAAACTGCGCTGCGCCTGTACCTCAAAGCGGTCCAGGGCAAAGTCAATATTCGCCGCCATCCCTTGCAGAAGGCGCTGTGTGTCCTGGTCAAAAGCGTGCTCATGATCAGCATAAAGAGATAAGCAGCCGATGACCTTACCTTCGACATGCAGAGGTAGAAAAGCGGCCGATTTCCAGGCGAATTCATTCGCCTTTTCGTGCCAAAAAGCACTGATGGGGTTGGTCTGGAAGTCGTGAACCCAGTAGGGATGATCGGACATCAGGCTTAATCCACAAGGCCCTTTGCCACTTGGGACAGCAGGATCGGCCGATATCTCAACTTCATTCAGGTAGTTAACACCAGAACCAAACGCGTTGAGGATGGTGATGCGTTTATTGTCGGCACCCAACTCACCAATCCAGGCCATGTTGGCATGCCCAAGATTAACAATAATGCGGCAAATTTGCTCGAACAGGCTGTACTTGTCCTGGCTTTGTACAATCGCCTGGTTGCACTGACTCAAAGCCAGATAGAGTTGGTTCAACTGCTGGTGATGTTGCTTGCCGGACTTGCCTTGGCTACCAAGCGATTCAGCCTGAATGACCAGTTGCCGCCAGGCCGTCAGTACGCTCTCTTCCTCTGCAGGGGAAAACTGAACAGGAACGAACCCCTCATCGGAGTATGCGTGCTCTAACGCCTGCTGAAATGTCTTTAACTCTGCCACCTGTTTTGCCAGCACAGCACGCTGTTGATACCAGGCAAGCCCAATGACACCACACCACAGGCCAATCCCAATCACAAGCAGAAGAATCGTTATATGACGCGCAGACGCAGACAGGTCGGCATAGGTGAGTACCACCAGGCAAATTAACAGCGCACACAGGCCCATCAGCCACAAATAACTGATCAGCTTGCCCCGCCCTGCAGATGTGAGTTGTTGTGCAGACATGGATGTTTAGCCTAAGCCCCCGTCCACTACTGTAAGGGATGTGATTGAAATCAAACCCCAAAATATGCATACAAATGCCCGGTAAATTAGCCGATAGAGGACACCCCCTTCACGGCCACCACCTCTTGTAAAGCAATTGCAACTCCAATGACCATTCGCCCTAAAGGCGCACCGGCACTAATGTGCCCAGGACATTTGACCGCAACCGAGCAACTTGGCCTGGTACATGGCTTTATCTGCAGCAGACAATAACTGCTCGATGGACTCCCCCTGATTGCACAAAGTCAATCCGATGGAGGTCCCTAGCCTGCAAACATTACCGTAAACCTGGAACTCGTGTTCGAATACCATCAGGCATTTTTGGGCCACCATCTCTACCGAGGCTTTCGCCTGTTCAGGCAAATCAGACAACACTACGACAAACTCGTCGCCCCCTACACGTGCCAGCGTATCGCTACCGCGGATCACCCGGCTTAAACGTTGCGCCACCTCAATTAATGCCAAATCACCCGCCTCATGTCCAAATTGGTCATTCACAGCTTTAAAGCCATCCAGGTCCAAGTAAAGAATCGCTGTTGCATTCTTTTTCAGCTTTGCTAGCTCCATTGCCTGCTGTAACCGCAGGGACAGCAACTTGCGGTTAGGCAAACCAGTAAGCGCATCGTGGTGGGCAACATGGTTAAGCTCTTCGTTCTGTACCGAAATCTTGTGATAGGCCTCTTTTAAAGAGCCAATCAAATCTTCGTTTTCAAAACTGATACGCGCAGCCTGCCGTAATGACTGGTTAAACCGGTAGGCGATCCCAATCATCAGCAGGTAAAAAATCACACTAAACACCGCCATCACATAACTCGACAAGTTTTCGCTCAATGAAAACATCAGTACGGTTGGCAGCATGGCCGGTAAACTAAAGGCAAAAAAAGCCGGAATGCAGGAAGCCATGGTCACCACGCCGCCCATCACCATGGCCTGGATCGCCGTAATGACAATAATCACCGTCATCGGTGGGGCATCCTTGACTAAAAAGCCCAGTGCCCCCCATGCCAATCCTGAAAGTGCCAAAGTCAGGCAATACCTGTAGGCTAACGCATAATTAAACCCGTGCTTGGCAAGCATGCGCTTACAGCGCCTGAGACAATAAAGCCTGAAAATGAGCACAGCATAAACCACGCCACACCAAAGCAAAAACAAATGGCTTTTCTCAGAGTCAAGTTGTGAAAACGCGATGAGCAAGCCGCCAAACGCACTCCCAAGTAAAGGAATGCTTGCTCCCGATAACAACCTGTGAAATAGCGCCTCGTCAATCCGAGTTTGCACATTCATGAATTCA
>DATMSK010000113.1:0-12225 GCA_035565395.1 Methylophilus sp.
CAATCCTGGGCGCCTGCGCCAGTTCCAACTCCGGTAGCGTGTACTCACGCGACGAAGCCCGCCGGGCACAGACCGTGAAAACCGGGGTGGTTGAAAGTGTACGCCCGGTCAAACTGGAAGGCACCAAATCCCCTGTTGGTACAGTAGCAGGCGGTGCTATTGGCGGGATTGCCGGCAGCTCGATTGGTAGCGGCAAAGGCAGTGCAATTGCTGCAGTGATTGGTGCAGTGGCAGGCGGCCTGGCTGGGTCAGCAGCGGAAGAAGTCGCTACCCGCAAAAATGCGCTTGAAATCACCGTCAAACTGGATGGCGGCGGCTTGGTAGCCATTGTGCAAGAAGCAGACGAGCAATTTAACGCAGGCGAGCGTGTACGCATTGTTGAAAGTGGTGGCACCTCCCGCGTTTCACACTAAACCAATCACCTCACAAAAGAGCGGCGATAAGCCGCTTTTTTTATTGTCCACTCACCCAAACATCGTCACACAACTGTCACACGAACGTCACCAATCATTCATGTGACACTTCTAATATCACGCTAAACCTCAATCAAGGAGTCGCGTGATGTTAGAACGCAATCTGCAAAATCTCGGCACATATCAGCCAGACATTCAACCATCAGCTAATAGCAGCCGCATTCCGAGCACCACGCTCAGTGTGTCGCTCGCCTCTAGTGCAGAAGAAATTATGGAAGCGCAGCGCTTGCGCTACCAGGTATTCGCAGAAGAGATGGGCGCACAGATCAAAAGCCAGAACGGACTGGATGTCGATGGCTTTGATGCTTTTTGTGACCATTTAGTTGTACGCGACGACGCAACACAACAAATTGTTGGTACATACCGCATTTTAAATCCAATGCAGGCCATGCTGGCCGGGGGGTACTACTCCGCTGGCGAGTTTGATCTCAGCCGCCTGGCGCCATTGGCAGACCGCATGGTAGAGGTTGGTCGTGCCTGCGTGCATGCCGACTACCGAACTGGTGGCACCATCACCATGTTGTGGGCCGGACTGGCTAAATACATGATGGCACGTCAATACGAATATATGATAGGTTGCGCCAGCATCTCCATGCACGACGGTGGTCATACCGCCGCTTCTCTGTTTAACAATTTGCGCGAAGACTATTTGTCGCCTGCCGAATACCGCGTGTTCCCACACAATCCTTTACCCATCGAAGCGCTGGACCAGTCCTTGCCCGTGACCTGCCCGCCACTGGTCAAAGGTTATCTGCGTCTGGGCGCCTACATTTGCGGCGAACCCGCCTGGGATCCTGCTTTTAATACCGCAGATATGCTGGTATTGTTACCTTTATCCAGAATCAATCCCAGATATGCTGCGCATTTCTTGAAATAACTTGCCAAAAACAAACTTTCTTACTCGCTATTGGCGCATCGCCCGCATTTTTCTCCACACCCTGACCGGACTCACATTGGCAACGCTAGTGTTGCCTGTGTGTGGCCGCCGTGGCCGCGAGCAAATCATTCGCTGGTGGTGTGCAAAACTCCTGCGCTGCTTTAACTTACAGTTATCCGTGAGTGGCCAATGCCCGGCATCTCAGACACAGCACACCCTGTTTGTTGCCAACCACATTTCCTGGTCAGATATCCATGCCCTGAATAGCCTGATTCCGGTACGCTTTGTCGCAAAACTTGAGATCAAGGATTGGCCGGTGTTTGGATACTTGGTGAAAAAATCAGGGACGATCTTTATCAACCGCACACGTCAACGCGATGCGGCACGCGTGCTTAAAGTCGTCACACAAGCGATGAAGCTCGGTGACAATCTATGCGTATTTCCCGAAGGTACGACGACCGATGGACAGCAGGTGCTACCGTTTAAAAGCAGCCTGATCCAGGCGTCAATTGATGCTGAGGCGACTGTGATCCCGATTGCAATCCACTACCCTTTACCTGACGGCAGCCCCAATCTGGCGGCTGCTTATGCAGGGGAAACGACCATGATTGAGTCGATGCTGTCTTTTTTAAACATGCAGTCCCCACGCGTACATTTACATTTTTGTACGCCGATAGAAGCGCGCCTGTTGGACCGGCAAACGCTAGCCACCCAAGCAAGAAATGAAATCATTGCACACTTGCCATGGGCGACGACCTCTGAGGTCGTCAGCCAGCCATCACTACAAAGACAACAAGCGTGATGGCAATTGACGAGATTGCTGTGAAGGGCACCTCTAAAAATAGGCCTGCCAGGCCGTCCTGATAATCAGCACGGCCACCACCAGCATAAATACACGCCTCACCAGCTGGGCACCATGCTTGAGCGCCAGCGCCGTCCCCAGCAAACTGCCGGCCACATTGGCGGCCGCCATCATCAACCCCACCTGCCACCATACATGCCCCGTGGCGGCCAGCATCAGCAAGGCTGCCAGGTTAGTTGTGGCATTCAATACTTTTGCTGAAGCCGAAGCGTGTAAAAAATCCTGTCCCAGCCAACGCACCAGCAAGAAAATAAAAAAGCTGCCAGTACCTGGCCCAAAAAAGCCGTCGTACCAGCCAATGGATGTCCCAATCGCAACAGCGATCAAGAAACGTTGTCGCACACTATGCGAGGTGGTGATGCGTGACAAACCGAATTGCGGATACTTGAAGGTGTAGAACAGTACCAGCACTAATACCCAAGGCAATAATTTGCGCAGGAAATCGGGATCCGTCCAGGTGAGCGTCCATGCTCCCAAGCCTGATCCGATCAATGCAGCCAGTGCCGCGGGCGCCAGCCATCTCCAGTCTAACTGCACATGCCGACCATATCGCCACGCCGCAACAGCAGTACCAAATACACTAGAGGATTTATTTGTCCCCAGCAGCAAGGCCGGAGCAACATTGGGGAAAGTTGTCAGTAAAGCTGGAACCGTGACCAGGCCACCGCCACCGACCATGGCATCCACGATGCCAGCCAGAAATGCCGCCGATATGACCAGCCATAACTCCATATCGTTTGACTGCTCTAATCGCCTGCCAAATCTGCTGGGCGGTCGCGCGGATCTAACGGCACCTGGCTGATATGCCCGGTCTCCAGCGCATACGCCGTAAGCTGGCGCCCCCACAGGCAGCCTGTATCCAACCCCATCACACCATGCCCCTGATACAGTCCGAGGGCAGACCAATGCCCAAACAAAATTGTCTGTGGATCATGCCTGGATTGGCGCTCAGGCGAAAGGAACCACGGCATACATCCTGCCGGAACATCAGCTAATTCACCTTTGAAAGCAAACTCCATGGTGCCTTCAGCATCTAGCAGGCGCATGCGCGTAAAGGCATTGGTAATGGCGCGCAAGCGATCAATGCCTGTCAGGTTATCCTGCCAGGCAGCCGGTTGGTTACCGTACATTTGCTGTAAAAAGCCAAGATACTGGGGCGACTGCAAAACAGCTTCAACCTCCGCAGCCAGTGCCCTGGCCTGCGCTAATGTCCACTGGGGATACAGGCCAGCATGCAGCATGGCAAAATCCGCTTCGAGCACCATCAGTGGTTGCTGGCGCAACCAGTGTAGTAACTCATGGCCATCCGTCGCAGACAGGAGTTCAGACAGGGTATCAAAACGGCGAGGCGGCTTGATATGATGCGCCACAGCGATGGTATGCAAGTCATGATTACCCAGTACGACCCTCACGCAATGCTGATGTGCAAACACCCAGCGCAGCACTGCCAGTGACCCCGTACCGCGATTGATCAGATCCCCCACCAGCCACAAAGTATCTTGCCCAGGCTGAAAATCCAGCTGCTCAAGTAAATTCATCAGGGAGTGATAACAACCCTGGATATCACCAATTGCGTATCTCGCCATGGTTTTTAGAGTGATCC
This sequence comes from Methylophilus sp., assembly GCA_035565395.1. Classification (GTDB taxonomy): domain Bacteria; phylum Pseudomonadota; class Gammaproteobacteria; order Burkholderiales; family Methylophilaceae; genus Methylophilus. The sequence goes on from DATMSK010000113.1 coordinate 3,816, forward strand.
GGAAACAGGTTTACCAATAAAAAAGCCGCTTGATTCAAGCGGCTTTTCGCGTTTTATCTCATTACTTCTTCAAGCTGGCTGCATCAAATTTTGCACCCGCCTGGTTCGCCATATATGCCACGGCATCTGCCACCTCGTGGTCACTCAGCTCGGCGTTACCACCGCGGGCCGGCATGCTACGGATACCTTCAATGGCATGTTTGACCAGTGTTTCATAACCTTGTGCAATACGTGGACCCCAGTCACCAGCGTTGCCAATTTTTGGCGCACCCAATGCACCTACACCATGACACGCGATACAAACACCTTTTACAATTTCCTCGCCGCTCTTCTCAACATGTGCGCCAGCAGCTTCAGCCACTTCTACTGTAGCAACCGGTTTAATCATTTCCACAACCTTTTGTTCTGCTGCATCAGTCGCTTCTTTGGAAGGCTCTGCTTTTTCGCCACCCACTACGCCAAAAAGATAAGCCAGTATGGAAACCAGCAAAGTGAAACCAATAATGGCTCCTGGAATCGCAATGATTAACTCTTTAATGCTTGAACTCTGATTGTTACCCGACATATCCGTATCCCGTTGCGTTAGAAAAAATATCCACGCGATTATAACGCAGAACGTCTGGACGTGAAACGCGCCCACGGCTTTTGGCACAGGTAAAAAACAAACAGCCAGGCATATCAACATGCCTGGCTGTGCTTACAAAAATAAGTTACTGTTGGCGACGACGGCGCATGGCTGCCATCAACACCAAGCCCAGGCCCAACATGGCAGCTGAACCCGGTTCAGGTACGGCACTGATCCTGAATAAGGAGGTGGTATTGGAGCCCTCGTTAGCAAAAGCCAGGAAGATAGCGCCATTCTTTTCAAATGCCACCAATCCCTCCGGGGCCAGATCACCGTCAGACACAATCATATCGATAAAGCTGGCTTTGGTTGGGTCTGTGATATCAAACAAGGCAATCGCCCCTTTGAGGGTTCTCTCTAGCCCCACAGCGGCGATGGTACGGCCACCCAAGGCAAACAAGTCGACCCCTTCCGGCTCAACACCTTTATCGCGGCTACGGCCATCATCGTAGATGCCTCGCGCAAAGGCTTCTTTATCGAGGATATCACCACTGTCGTAAACCAGGTTGCCATCGGCATCACGGATACTGAATGAACGGGCACCCGCTGCATAAAGATCGCCTGGCGATGAATCGGTATTAGAGACCCGGATATTCGCCAGCTCGCCAGTAGCTCCCATTGAGCTGGCTGCGGAACGATCGCCATCATCCTCACGGAAATCACCTTCGTTTGCTGTCACCAGGTAGGTCTTGCCAGCCACATCATAAGTGGCAATCCCGTCAGGCATATACAAGCCTTTTACATTGGCACTGATAAAACTGACACTGCCATTATTGAGCGGATCAATCGTATTCCCCGGCAAGCTAAAGTCTTTCGCACCCAGGCCAACCACTTTGGTAAAGGTGTTGGTATTCAGGTCGAGGATGCCAATGGCGTTGGCCTCTTGTAGCGTCACATAAGCCTTGCTGCCATCTGCGCTCACTGCGATATATTCAGGTTCAAAATCCATGCCGGTATTGGTACGGATATGAGTACCGGAAGTTGGTACACCAGCAAGCGTAGCCGTTGCTGCAACAGTACGGCTGGGAACATCAATGATGGACACACTGCCGACCGGATCATTAGCTGCGGCGCCGTATACACGTGGCACACTGCTACCGATACGTGAACCATAGACATCCGGCGTGCCTTCATTAGCGACTAAAATCTTGCTGCCATCAGGGGTAAATGTAACCATGTCTGGTAATGCACCGACTGTAAAGCTGTTTACACCTGCCGCCAAGCTTCTGGTTGAAGTGTCGTATAACTGCACAATACCAGCTTGCGTACGCGCAGTATTTTCAATCGCAAACGCAGCCAAGCCGTTTTTAATACTGACGCTATTGATATTACCGTAAGCGCTGGTATCAATGCGCTGCAGCAAACTGCCTGTCGTCGCATCCAGCACATCCACGCCTTTCACACCTGCCACCCAAAGGGTATTGGTCACAGAATCAAATGCGGGAATTTCAGACAAATAGCCGCCACCAGTGTGCGTAAATGTCCACTCTTTACTGATTTCGTATGTAATTGCAGCCTGGGCTGAGCTTATGCTGCCCAGCGCCAATGCCAACATTAATGTCATTTTTTTCATTTTGGTATCCTCTCTCAAAAGGGCTTTAGAGGATACTTAACGAATATGACACATCCTTGAAAGTGGTATGTCCCACAGATGTCAGCGGACTATTTTACGGTGAATAAATCTAATTTCATGTAAGCACACACTTCCACTACAGCCTTGCATAGGCATAATTCTGCGGGTAAACCACTTTTTCACGCGCGTCGGTCCAGATAATGTCGCAATTGTCATCTTCGATATGCACCATACGGCCTTTACGGTCCACGCAGTACTCGCCACACACAATACGCTCTTCAATCTCATAGCCTTGAGCAATCCGCGTGTAATCAAACAAGATGGAACGAATCACCGTGCTGTCACGCTGGATATGGCAACCAGAGCTGACCCAAGTCGGGCCAATAATGCGGGCGTTTTTATCAATGCGCGAACCGGAACCGATATACACCGGCCCTTCAATGTGCGTGTGTTCCCAGTCAATATGTACATTCAAACCCACCCAAACACCAGGCTTGATTTGCTTGCCAGGAATCGGCATCGAAGGAAAAAATCCTTGCATCATCTGCTGCATGACCAACCAATAGTCCGTCACCACGCCAATATCAATCCAGTTAAACGGATGCTGAATGGCATAAAAAGGCAGGCCCTTCTCAACCAACAATGGGAACAAATCGGAGCCAATATCAAACTCACTGCCCGACGGAATCAGGTCCAGCACTTCCGGCTCAAAAATATATATGCCGGTGCTCGCCCAATTTGAACGTGCCTCTTGCTGCCTGGGCTTTTCCTGGAACGAAATAATTCGCCCCTCTTTATTAGTCACGACAATCCCATAGCCAGACACTTTATCCATAGGCACCTGCATCGTCACCAGACTCGCCAGCGCACCTTTCTCCTTATGCTCTTTCACCGCGCGCGTGATGTCCAGGTCAATAATGGCATCCCCGCACAAGACAATCGTCGTCTCATCAAAAAAACCGCTAAAGTCCTGGATTTTGCGCATGCCGCCGGCAGAACCTACGGCATGAGGCACCACCTGCCCATCCACAATATCGCCTTCAAACGAATAGCCAATATTCACCCCAAAACGGTGGCCATCTTCAAAGTAATCCTGAATTTTTTTGTGCAGGTAACTCACATTAATCATGATATCGGCCACACCATGCATCGCCAGATGCTCAATCAGGTACGCCATCACAGGCTTACCCAGTACAGGGATCATCGGCTTTGGTAACTCATACGTCAGCGGCCTGACGCGTGTCCCTTTACCTGCAGCTAAAATCATGGCTTTCATCATGCAACACCCTTAAATAACTTAACGTTCACCGGCCAAGCATAGCCAGCCATGATGACAAGATTATTTCAGCAGCGGAGTACCAGAAAGTGCAGCATAAAAATTGGCTGCATCCGCGCCAAGCCTGGGTCACTTATTTGCTATAATGGCGGGATTGCGCCCGTAGCTCAGCTGGATAGAGTATTGGTTTCCGAAGCCAAGGGTCGTGGGTTCGACTCCCGCCGGGCGCACCAGTCAGAAAAGCAAAGCCGCTGAAGAATCGAAGAAAAAACAGCAAGCGAAGCCAACCAAGCCCAAAAACACGACTCCTGTAGATCCTGTGGTTTTAATCATAGGCAAACTCCAGAAACTTTACCCCAAAGCATTCCCTAAGAACCCGACACCTAAAGTACCATTGAAGATTGGGATTCTAGAAGACCTTCAAGCAAGATCCGAAGAGATTAGCATTTCAAAGGAAGACTTACAGCTGGCCATTAAAACTTGGTGCAAAAGCTCACGTTACTGGCAAGCATGCAAAGAAGGCGCTGATCGTTTGGATTTAGATGGTAATCCCGTTGGCGTGGTTGAGACGACCGGAGCAGCACATGCAAAAGGGATGGTGCGAAAACAAGCCAAGGCCAAACAAACTCCGACAGAGTAATTTTTGTTTGAGAATTTATTAACCCTAATAACTAAATCGCTCACAACTACCTGTGTGAGCCTTATTTCATGGGCACTATGGCCTTTACCAAGAAAACAGGACCACACAAAATTATCCTCACACTCGAAATTCAATCGGAACAGTGGCCCATCCATCAAGAGGCGTATCACCACGCTTAGCTGGTGCAAACATTCATGCCTTCACAACATCTTGCGCCTCTTCATCAAGAATTTTTCGTCCACTTGACTGTTTTACCTCAACTGAACCGGCCTTACCATTAGCAAGCACACGAACACGTAAAATTACCCTGCCCCCCAACCTTGACGCTGTGCAAATAAAGGATATACAGGTGCAGGATTATTTAAATATCCTGCATAGCCAGTAGCCTTAGTCTCAGCTCTTCCTTAGGTACTGGCGGTGGCTGCACAACTGGACCGGCAGCCACAGACTCAGTCGATGTTGTTGGTGCTGCAGCTACAGGCCCATCTCTGAGTACCTAAAACGTACCGATGATTCTTAATGAGCGATGTTGTTGCAAAGAGATTGAAAGAAGCGAGATTGGCTAAAGGACTTTCTCAAAAGAAGCTCGGTATTGCAGCAGGTATTGATGAGTTCACAGCCAGCCCAAGAATGAATCAGTATGAGCGTGGCGTTCACATTCCAGACTATTCAACACTTGAGCGTCTAGCACAGGTATTAGAAGTGCCTGTGCCTTATTTCTATGCGGCTGATGATGAATTGGCTGACTGGATAAAGTGCTTTCCAAGACTAGGCAAAGCTGAGCGAGAAAAAATCATTGCTGCATCTAGTAACGACTAGAACGCGGCGAGCATAATGTCGCGGTGATGAGTCTGCTGAAGATTGCAGATGCTTTAGATTTGAAGCTTAGTGATGTATTGGTTAGTTGCGAACTTTAGATGCAATCTGAATAGCGAGTGCAACTAGATAATGGCTTAGCCGCCAGTTCTTGCCATGATGCAATCCGCATAGTCAATCAACACCTGAGTAAATGCTCTCACTGCAGCTGTTTGATATGCATCTTTGCGCCTTAAAATGACTACCTTTCTCGCAGGCAAGGGTGGATCAAGCTGAAGAGAATATAAATCGGTACCCTCTAAATCAATCTGTGAGGGTAGTATTGTCGATATATGCCCTTTTCGTACAATTTGTAAAATTGCGCTAATAGAATTCGTTGCGATAACTACATTTGCTCTGATGTTCAATAGTCGACAATATTCGTCAATATGCTGACGCGTCGCAAATGATGTATTGAGTAATACCAGGGGTTCTGTCGTGAGCACTTTAACTGATGAAGCATTAACACTTTCCATCAGAACATGCTTCTTTTCAATCACTAAACTTAGCGTTTCAGAGAATAGTGATTGATATTCGATCTCAGCCGATTGTGCATGATCGAATGCAATTCCTAAATCGAGTTTATCATCAGCCAGCATCAACTCTATTTGCGCCTGCGGTATTTCGTGTAAGTCGATAGTTATGCCGGGATAGAGGTTATGAAATTCACTTATTACAGCGCCTGCTAAATACGAAGTGATTGTTGGCGTTGCTGCCAATCTTATGACCCCACGAGATAGCTCCGCGACATCGTGAACTGCCCGAGCACCTGAATCAAGCTCACGCAGAGCAAGTTTTGCATGCCGCGCCCACACCTCACCTGCATCTGTTAAGCGCACTCTACGACCAGAGCGATCAAGTAGTACAGTGCCTAGGCTTTCTTCAAGCTGCCTGATTTGTTGTGACAAGGTCGGTTGTGAAACATGCAGAACATCAGCCGCTCTTGTGAAATTGCCGTGCTCCGCGACAGCCAAAAAATAATGGATATGACGAAGTATCATTGCAATTCCTAGTATTGGTTTTTCCTATGGAATCTATTGTAAATCAGTCTTGGACGCTATAGGTAGATTCCTCCAAAATTCAGCCAGCTTAAGGAAGGGTTTAAATCATGAAAGAAGTAATCGAAGGCTGCCTGAAACTCCAACGGGATATATCACCCCCCTCGTAGAGTGCATTTCGCCAACTAGCGTCAAGTCAAACACCGCATACTTTGTTGATTTCGTGAACGGAAGTCGTCTGGTTCTGATGTAGTCAGCGATTATCAAGTTTTAAAACCGGCTTTTCTACATCACACAAGGTATAGATTTTGCGACTCATCTAACTCTTTCTAAAGTTTCATTGAATTTGCCAATGGACTCAGCTCACTCTCTATATTTACCCCATCTGATATGCAAATTTTGTAAATTTATGACCCTGTTTTCTTCACTCACTTAACGTCATTATGCTCGCTGCTCTATGTGCTACAACTTGAAGGAAGCATGGGGCAATCAACTCTTAGAGGAAAAATGGACATGCAGTCTTTCAATAAGTCTGAATTTTTTAACGATACGGTCGTACGCCAGTTCTCCATCATGGCAATTGTGTGGGCGCTTATTGGGACCATGGTCGGCGTGTTAATCGCGTCTATTTTGGTATGGCCCGAAATTGGAGCAGGTATTCCTGAGCTGTCATTCGGCAGGTTACGCCCAGTACACACAAACTTAGTAGTTTTCGCATTTGGTGGCTGCTCTTTGTTTGCGACCTCATACTATGTGGTTCAACGCACTTGCCAAACAAGTTTGTTTTTACCGAAATTGGCTAGCTTTACTTTCTGGGGTTGGCAGGCTGCGCTTGTTGCGGCTGCCATTTCTCTGCCATTGGGCTATACCCAGGGTAAAGAGTATGCAGAAATGGAATGGCCAATCGATGTTTTGATGGCAGTTGTATGGATATCATATGCAGTAGTGTTTTTTGGCACTATAGGCATCCGAAAGGTCAGGCATATTTACGTGGCTAACTGGTTCTATGGTGCGTTCATTCTGGCGGTGGCAATGTTACACATTATGGAGAGTGCTGCGATCCCGGCTGGCTGGTTCAAGTCTTACTCTGCTTACGCAGGTGTGCAAGATGCGATGGTGCAGTGGTGGTATGGTCACAACATGATTGGCTTTTTCCTGACTGCTGGTTTTCTGGGCATGATGTATTACTTCGTGCCTAAGCAAGCTGAGCGTCCTGTTTACTCTTACAGCTTGTCTATCGTGCACTTCTGGGCACTGATCTTCACTTATATGTGGGCGGGTCCTCATCACCTGCATTACACCGCTTTGCCTGACTGGACTCAGTCTTTGGGTATGGTGTTGTCCTTAATCCTGTTTGCACCAAGCTGGGGCGGTATGATCAACGGTATCATGACCTTGTCCGGCGCATGGCACAAACTGCGCACAGATCCTATCTTGCGCTTCCTGATCGTTTCCTTGTCTTTCTACGGTATGAGTACCTTTGAAGGCCCGATGATGGCGATCAAGACTGTGAACGCTTTGTCTCACTACACTGACTGGACCGTGGGTCACGTGCACTCTGGTGCTCTGGGCTGGGTTGGTTTCATCTCTATCGGTTCCCTGTACTTCCTGATTCCACGTTTGTTTGGTCAAAAAACCATGTACAGCGTAAAAGCGATTGAAGTGCACTTCTGGATGGCAACCATTGGCGTGGTGTTGTATATCGCTGCGTTGTGGATCTCTGGCGTGATGGAAGGCCTGATGTGGCGTGCGATGAACGCTGACGGTACATTGGCTTATACCTTCGTTGAGAGTGTAAAAGCTAAATTCCCGTACTACTTCACACGTGCATTGGGTGGTTTCCTGTACATGAGTGGGTTTGCCTTGATGCTATGGAACACAGTAAAAACTGCCCGCATTGGCAAACCGGCGGCAGTTGCGGTTCCCAATGCATTGGCACATGCCTAAGGAATAAAAATGGCATCTCACCATCAAACTAACTGTAACCTCCACGAGAAGATTGAAACCAATAACTTCCTGTTGATCGTGCTGACTTTCATCACGATCTCCTTTGGTGGCCTGGTTGAAATCGTGCCTTTGTTTTTCCAAAAATCCCTGACTGAACCTATCCGTGGGTTGCAGCCATACACTGCATTGCAATTGGCAGGTCGTGACATTTACCTGCGTGAAGGTTGCTACAACTGCCACTCACAGATGATCCGTCCGTTCCATGCTGAAACACTGCGTTATGGTCACTACTCTGTAGCGGGTGAATACGTGTATGACCACCCGTTCCAGTGGGGCAGCAAGCGTACCGGTCCTGACCTGCACCGTGTAGGCGGTAAATACAGTGACGACTGGCATCGTGTTCACTTGAACCAGCCACGTGACGTTGTGCCGGAATCCATCATGCCAGCCTACCCATGGTTGAATGACAACTTGGTAGACGACACGACCATTGGTG
>DATMSK010000114.1:0-5176 GCA_035565395.1 Methylophilus sp.
AAATGGCTTCTGTCGCATTATGGACTCAAGGAGTTATATTTATGGAAAGTATTTTTTGTAGGGTTAGTGCACAATTTACCCAGAATATTTTTGCTAAACTGGATCCACGCGGCCGCGGATACCTTGATCAGAATGTACTTGAGCGTGCCTTGGGTGATGTGACCGAGGAGGAAGTCAGGCAATTGATATCCACCTTGGACAAGGATGGGGATGAGCGTGTCTATCCCTATGAGCTGAACTTGGCGATTCTGGACTGCTTGAATGAGCCTGATCCCTTGCCAATGTCTAGGCCGTTTACCTGCCTTTTGCGTGAATATGGCCTTGTAGAGTAGACGGGTGCTTATCTTTGGTCGGCCTTTATTTCTCCGACATAAAACCATTGGCCTTGTATTTTAGTGAATCGGCTATGTTCGGTAAGCGTAGATTTTTTCTGCTTTCCACTTTGGTAGGTCGCAATGAACTCGACTTCTGCAAGTGTTTCGTTTTGCTGTTGATGGGAAATAACCTGCAACTTTAGCCATTTAATGCCATGCATTTCCTCCATGCCCAGGCTTTTTGGCCGCGTGTCTGGATGCCAGGTTTGCAGGATATAGTCGGGTAATTTCAAAGTATAAGCACTATAGCGTGAGCGCATGAGCCGCTCGGCATCCGCTGCCACTTGTCCCAGATGTAAAGGCTGGCAACAGTCTGTATACGATTTGCCGCTATGGCAGGGACAAAGGTTCTTCACTATGAGTCCTTAAACAAAAGTACTTGAATGGCTGCCATGTCATGGCTAACTAGCGGAGGCACTTCAAAATAAAGCGGACTGCGCTGGTGGAGGCGCTGCCCGTAATGCATCAATATCAATCTCGAAAATGCCTAATTTGCCAGCACACGGCATCCACGGTAATGGGCGGGCTTGCGCAAATAAGAAACCGTAGTACTCTGCATGCACGCCGCCAAAATGCACCCGTTGCTCTCGGCTCAAATCAGCAGGCAGCTCACCAGGTTTGCAGCACAAGACCAGCCTGGCAATTCCCACCACACCACCATAATCCAGCTGATCCCGCTCTGGGATAGGGATGTCAGTATGCGATTTGATGTACTGGTAATATTCCTCATACAAGCCTTTGCTGGCATGAATGAGGATAGGGCCGCGATATTGTGTCCCCCAGCTGCGATCATCTACCAGTAAATAGCCGTTGGCGATTAACCATGCAAACGGTTGTTTGAGGGAGGGCGCCTTGAGAATGCCCGTGGGCATAAATGCTGACATAGTTGAACTGCTAGAAGGGCTGTGGTAGAGGGGCTGGAGATTCACGTCCAGGCCCTCAATGATGCCTTTAGGCGATCTCTCGCGTTTCCATAAACTGAATGTCTGGATAGCGCTCTTGCGCCATTTGCAGGTTGACGCGGTTAGGCGCCAGGTAAACATAGTCGTCGGCACTATCGAGGCCAACGTTAAAGCCATACTTGTCGGCAATGGCTTTCAAATCTGCATCAGAGCCTTTTAGCCAGCGCGCGGTGTAGCAGTCGTAGGGTTCAAACACCATATCGACACCATATTCATGTTCGAGGCGGTGTGCAACCACATCAAACTGCAGCATACCCACGGCGCCGAGAATCAGGTCATTCGACAATAGGGGGCGGAATAACTGAGCCGCACCTTCTTCGGATAATTGCTTGAGGCCGATTTGCAATTGCTTCATTTTCATCGGGTTCTTGATGCGTGCGCGGCGGAAAAATTCTGGCGCAAATGAGGGGATGCCGATAAATTTAAGGGCTTCGTTTTCAGTAAACGTGTCGCCCAGTTTGATGGTGCCGTGGTTAGGGATGCCGATGATATCGCCGGAGTAGGCCTCGTCCATGATGGTACGGTCTTGCGCCATAAACGTGATGGCGTTGTTGACGTTGAGCATCTTGCCCGAAGCGACTTGCTTGATCTTCATGCCGCGCTCAAAGCGGCCAGAGCACACACGCAAAAACGCAATCCGGTCTCGGTGTTTGGGATCCATATTGGCCTGGATCTTGAATACAAAGCCAGCGAATTTTTCTTCGTTGGCCGCGACGACTCGCGTGGCGGTATTGCGGGATTGCGGCGGCGGAGATAAGTCGACGACGGCATCCAGCAGGGATTGCACACCAAAGTTATTCACGGCTGAGCCGAAAAATACCGGAGTTTGCTTGCCGCTCAAATAACGCTCTTTGTTAAATTCGTTAGAGGCGCCACGCACCAGTTCAATATCAACACGCAGTTCTTCTGCCTGGTAACCGATCAGTTCATCCAGGCGTGGGTTATCTATGCCCTGAATGGTTTCTGAAGTCCCTTTTTCGGCGCGCGGGTCAAAAAACAGGATGCTATCTGTCACCAGGTTGTATACGCCACGGAAGGTTTTACCCATACCAATTGGCCATGTCATAGGCGCGCATTCCATGCCTAAAGTGGTTTCAATTTCGTCCAGTAATTCTATCGGTGCGCGGCTTTCGCGGTCCAGCTTGTTGATGAAGGTGATAATCGGTGTGTCGCGCATGCGGCAGACGTTGAGCAGCTTAATGGTTTGTGCCTCAACGCCGTTAACCGAGTCAATTACCATCACAGCCGAGTCGACCGCGGTAAGTGTCCGGTAAGTATCTTCCGAGAAGTCATCGTGACCTGGGGTATCCAGCAAGTTCACCATATGTTCGCGGTATGGGAACTGCATGACGGAGGAGGTCACGGAAATGCCGCGTTGCTTTTCCAGCTCCATCCAGTCAGAGGTCGCATGGCGAGCGGCTTTGCGGCCACGCACTTCACCGGCCACCTGAATCGCGCCACCAAACCATAATAACTTTTCCGTCAACGTGGTTTTACCCGCATCCGGGTGCGAAATAATGGCAAAGGTACGGCGGCGTTCAACTTCTTGCTGCAAACTGGACATGAAAAAATAGCGCTTTGGAAAAAAGCGCTATTTTAACCTAATCAATCACTTGGCCGGATTATTTTCGCATCAGGAAGATGGCGACCGCGGCGAAAATAACCAGAATAATTAAACCTTCCATCGTAGGCAGAGAATTAATTAACAGCTTGTTTCAATTGCTCAAGAATCGCCGGGTTATCCAGGGTGGAGATATCGGAAGTGATTTCCTCGCCCTTGGCCAGGCTGCGCAACAAGCGCCGCATGATTTTGCCAGAGCGAGTTTTTGGCAGGTTGTCACCAAAACGGATTTCGTCCGGTTTGGCAATCGGGCCAATTTCCTTGCCAACCCAGTCGCGTAGCTCAGCCACAATTTTCTTGGCCTCTTCACCCTCTGGGCGCTTGCCCTTGAGCACGACGTAAGCCACGACTGACTCCCCTTTAATCGGGTGCGGTTTGCCGACCACGGCAGATTCTGCCACCAAGTGGTTGGCGACCAGCGCTGATTCAATTTCCATGGTGCCTAAACGGTGTCCAGAGACGTTTAACACGTCATCAATCCGGCCCATGATGGTGAAGTTGCCGGTAGTGGCATCACGAACTGCGCCGTCACCTGCCAGATAGAGGTTGCCGCCCAGTTCAGCCGGGAAATAGCTGGCTTTATAACGCTCAGGATCGTTGTAAATCGTGCGTATCATGGAGGGCCATGGTTTTTTAATTACCAATAGGCCGCCGCTACCCCAGGGAATGTCTTTACCGGTTTCGTCGACCACATCAATGTCTATGCCGGGGAAGGGCAGGGTGCAGGAGCCTGGTACCAGTGGGGTCGCGCCAGGCAGTGGCGTGATCACGTGGCCGCCGGTTTCAGTTTGCCAGAAGGTGTCTACAATCGGGCAGCGGTTGCCGCCGACTTGCTCGTAGTACCACATCCAGGCTTCCGGGTTGATCGGCTCACCCACGGTGCCCAGCAAGCGCAGGCTGGATAAATCAAAATGGTTAGGGTGTGTGGTGAAATCGGTTTCGCCTGCTTTAATCAGTGAGCGGATTGCTGTTGGAGCGGTGTAAAACACGCTGACCTTGTGGCGTTGGATCATTTCCCAGAAACGGCCTGCGTTAGGGTAGGTTGGGATGCCTTCAAATACGATTTGTGTTGCGCCCATGGCGAGCGGTCCATAAGTCACATAGCTGTGACCAGTGATCCAGCCCACGTCGGCCGTACACCAATAGATATCTTCTGGCTTGATATCAAAAGTCCAGCGCATGGTGTTCATGGCATGCAGCAGATAGCCCGCAGAGCTATGTTGTACGCCTTTAGGTTTGCCGGTAGAGCCTGAGGTGTATAGCAGGAAAAGTGGATGTTCAGCTTCCACCATGACGGGCTCGCATGTGTCAGCCTTGTCTGCGATCAGTTCATGCCACCAGATACATTTATTGTCCCAGCTGACTTCCTGCCCTGTTTTTTTGAATACCACCATATGGCGGATGCTGTCACAGCCGCCCATCGCAATGCCTTCGTCCACGGCCTGTTTCAGTGGCAAGGTTTTGCCGCCACGGTATTGGCCGTCAGAGGTGATGACAGCGACTGCACCTGCGTCAATAATGCGCTCGTTCAGGCTCTTGGCCGAAAAGCCGCCAAACACTACAGAGTGGATAATGCCCAAGCGTGCACAGGCTTGCATGGCGACAATCGCTTCAATGCCCATCGGCAGGTAAATGATGACGCGGTCGCCTTTGACCAGGTTCAGGGATTTTAGGCCGTTGGCAAACTGGCACACCTGGTGATACAGCTCTTTATAGGTGACATTTTTAACGTCCCCATTGTCAGCTTCAAAAATAATTGCAGTTTTATTGGGAATGGTTTGCAGGTGTTTGTCCAGGCAGTTGGCAGAGACATTGAGTTCGCCATCTTCAAACCATTTATAAAAAGGCGCATTGTCTTCATTCAGCGTTTTGGTGAATGGTTTGTGCCAAATCAATAACTCACGTGCCAGTTTGGCCCAAAATCCTTCGTAATCCTGCAATGCTTCTGCATGCAAGCGCTGATACTCCTCCATGCTGCCTACCGCTGCCTGGCTTGAAAAAGCCTTGGCCGGTGCAAATACGCGGTGTTCATGAAGTACAGATTCGATAGACATAGCGTCCCCCAAAAATCAATGTCAAAAAATGAAAGTGTGAGCGAACCTCAGGTATTATTGTTTTGGTTCTGATTGACAAACTCTCCGAGCACACAACTCATTACAAGAGCAAAAACTCATGCAACAACTTGTCCAAATTCTAACAGAAAAGCAGGTCGCGTCTAC
>DATMSK010000115.1:0-12629 GCA_035565395.1 Methylophilus sp.
GTGAATATGAGGCTGCCGTGGCCCAGGTAGAAAAAATCAAACTTGACCTCGAACGCACCGTGGTACGTTCGCCTGTGGATGGCTGGGTGTCTAACCTGCTGGTGCGCCCAGGGGATTTTGCCCAGGTGGGTGCGGCCAAACTGGCAGTGATCGATCAGCACTCATTCTGGGTCTATGGCTATTTTGAAGAACATAAACTGAGCATGATCAATGTGGGGGATCAGGCCGAGATTCAACTGCTGGGTAGTCATACTACGCTCAAAGGCCATGTGGAAAGCATCGCCCATGGCATTACCGACCGTGATAACCCGACCGATATCCGGTTGCTGGCCAATGTGAACCCAACCTTTAACTGGGTACGGCTGGCGCAGCGCATCCCGGTGCGTATCCACCTCGACCAGATTCCGGCTGCCATGCCGCTGGTTGCCGGGATGACGTGTTCGGTGGTGATCCGGCACGGATAGGCTGAGGTGCATGCAACAGAATCAGGCAGTCTCTGTTAAGATGGTTATTCATTGATCACAATCTAAGCGCATGCTTACAGAAAAACCACCCCAGAGCCTGTTGTCCCTGCTGATTTCTATCATTGCCTACCTGGTGTTAGCGCAAGCCGACAAAATTATGCATATTGGCCAGCCGGAATCGCTGGTGATTTCCATCCTCTTTGTATTACTGATTATTAACCTGGCGTTTCAGTTGTCTTTCCAGGTGGAGTATGTGGCAGAGCGGCTCAAGGAGCCTTATGGCACCATGATCCTGACCATCAGTGCCGTGATTATTGAGGTGGTGATTATTGTTATGATGCTTAGTCATACCTCATCGACCACCCTGGCCAGGGATGCGATTTACTCGGCCGTGATGCTGGATATCAACGGAATTCTCGGCCTGTGTGCAATCGTAGGTGGCATCAAATATGGCGAGGTGGAGTATAACGTTAACTCCGGTAACACCTATATTGTCATGATCATGACCGCGCTTGGGATTTCCATGGCGATGCCGGCCTTTTTGCCACCTGAGCATTGGCGGCTCTACTCGATGTTTACCATTGTCACCATGAGTGTGTTTTATGCATTGTTTTTAAAGATGCAAACCGGCCGCCATCGTAACTATTTCAGTTACCGCGACCAGCATCAGGCCAATCTGCTAGCGGGCATGCCGAAAGCGATTAGTGCCAATGTCAAATTTTCCATTCTTTACATCCTGGCCGGCATCGTTACGATTGGTTTCCTGTCTGAGGAAATGAGCAAGCATATGGATGCGGGGTTAACCGGTAGCGGAGTACCGCCGATCGTCGCCGCGATTGTGGTCGCGATTATCGCTGCCAGCCCGGAAGTGCTGACGGCCTTGAAAGCCGCAGTGAATGACCGTATGCAAACGGTGGTCAATATTGCGCTGGGGGCTACGCTGTCTACCGTGATCCTGACCGTGCCGGTGATTGAGGCGATTGCCTTGATTGAAGACCGGCCTTTGATTGTGGGGTTGTCACCGACGCAGATGGTGATGACCTTTTTAACGCTGATTGTGGCCACAATCAACTTGCATGACGGTGAAACCAACGCGATTGAGGGCATGACACACTTTGTATTGTTTATGGCATTTGCCATGCTGGCCGCATTGGGCATGTAGTTTTTGATTAAGTAAAAGAATTAACCTTGTATGCATACCGTTCTTGAGTTGATACAGCAATATGGGTTGCTGATTGTGTTTGCCAGCGTATTTCTGGAACAGATGGGTTTGCCTCTCCCTGCCTATCCCACGCTGTTGCTGGCGGGTGTGCTCATCGGCAATGGCCAGTACTCTTGGGCGGCCATGTTGCTGGTGGCGATTGTTGCGGCGCTGGCAGCAGATTCCATCTGGTATCGCGCCGGGCGCAAATATGGCAAACGTGTCATGGGCAAGCTCTGCAAAATTTCCTTATCACCTGATACCTGTGTACGGCAAACCGAGGCCTTGTACCTCAAGTTTGGGCCGCCCGCCTTGCTGGTATGCAAGTTTATTCCCGGTTTTGCTTCTATTTCGAGCGCGTTGGCAGGCTCTTCTGGCACGCGTTACTGGCTGTTTGCCTTGATGGATGGCCTGGGTGCCTTACTCTGGGCGGGTTCGGCGCTATGGCTGGGTTATTTATTCAGTTCGGCCATCGATGAGCTGATGCTCACGCTGGTTGAAATGGGTAAATGGGGCACCTTGCTGGTGCTGGTGTTGCTGGTCGCGTTTATTGCTTCCAAGTGGTGGGACAGGCAGCGCTTTATCAAAAGCCTGCGCATGGCACGTATCAGTGTAGATGAATTAAATACCATGCTTAATAACGGCGCTGCGCCCGTGATTCTCGATACGCGTGCAAAACACCTGATTGATGATGGCTGGATTCCAGGTGCTCAATTTGTCACGCTGGAAGATGTAGACCAATTGGTGCTGGAGATCGATGAAGATGCCCCGGTGGTGTTGTATTGTTCATGTCCGAATGAAGTGACGGCGGCCAAAGTAGCCAAAAAGCTGATTGGTCGTGGCTATCGCAATATCCGCCCGTTGACTGGTGGAATTGATGCCTGGCGGGATGCCGGGTTTGAAGTGACGATGCCGGAAAAAGAAGCCATGACGAAGGAAGCGCATGTTTAACGTCGTTGGTATTGCCCTCAAGCGTCCATACACTTTTGTGGTCATGGCGCTGCTGATTTTAATTGTCGGCACCTTGTCTGCCATCCGTAGCCCGGTCGATATTTTCCCTGAAATCCGTATCCCGATTGTGGCCGTGGCCTGGCAATATACCGGCTTGCCGCCAGATGATATGGCCGGACGCATCACCACGCTGTATCAGCGTAGTTTAACGACAACGGTCAATGATATTGAGCATATTGAAGCCAACTCCTATATCGGTTTCGCCATCGTTAAAATCTTTTTCCATCCTGGCGTCAATATTGCGACGGCCAATGCCCAGGTGACGGCGATTTCGCAAACGGTGACCAGGCAAATGCCAACCGGCACCATGCCGCCGTTGATCCTCAATTACAACGCATCCACGGTACCCATCTTGCAGATTGCGCTGTCAGGCAAGGGGCTGACTGAGCAGAATTTGGCTGACCTTGGCCTCAATGCTGTGCGCTTACGGTTGGTGACAGTGCCGGGTGCTGGCGTGCCTTTCCCTTATGGCGGCAAAAGCCGGCAAATCCAGATCGACCTCAATCCTGCGGCGTTGCAGGCACGTGGTTTGTCTGCACAGGATATTTCCAATGCGCTGGCAGCCCATAACATGATTGTGCCGGTGGGCACACAGAAAATCGGCAGTATTGAATACACACTCAACCTGAATAACGCGGCAACCGCGATTGACGATCTGGCCGCGATTCCAATCAAGGTGGTCAATGGGGCCACGGTGTATATGCGGGATATTGCCCAGGTGCATGATGGCAGTGCGCCACAAACCAATGTGGTCCATGTGGATGGCAACCGCTCTGTGCTCATGACGATCCTAAAAAATGGTGCCATTTCTACCCTGGCGATTGTGGAAGGGATCAGGAGCAAGCTGGAGGAAATCAAACCCAGCCTGCCGGATGCGTTGGTGGCGACCCCAATCAATGATCAGTCGCTTTTTGTACGCGCCGCCATCGAAGGCGTCGTGTTTGAAGGCGTGCTGGCAGCCATATTGACCAGTTTGATGATTTTGCTGTTTTTGGGCAGCTGGCGCTCGTCACTGATTATTGCCACCTCTATTCCGCTTTCTGTGCTGGGCGCAATCATGGGCCTTTCGCTGATCGGTGAAACGCTCAATATCATGACCTTGGGTGGGCTGGCGCTGGCGGTGGGTTTGCTGGTGGATGAAGCCACCGTTACCATAGAAAACATCAACTGGCATTTGGAGCAAGGCAAACCGGTAGAGCAGGCGATTTTGGATGGCGCCGCACAGATCGTGACTCCGGCTTTTGTGTCCTTGTTGTGTATTTGCATTGTGTTTGTGCCCATGTTCTTCCTCGAAGGCGTCTCGCGTTTCCTGTTCGTGCCCATGGCTGAAGCGGTGATGTTTGCCATGGTGAGCTCGTTTATTTTGTCGCGCACGCTCGTGCCAACCATGGCCAATTATTTCCTTAAACCACATACTGAAGGAGAACATGGCCATGTCAGCCGCAATCCGCTGGTACGCTTCCAGCAGGGGTTTGAGGCACGCTTTGAGCGGTTCCGAGGGGCTTACAAAAACCTCCTCACTTTGGCTGTTAACCATAGCCGCCTGTTTATGGCTGGTTTCATGGCGGTGGTGCTGTTGTCGTTCCTGCTGGTGCCTTTGCTGGGACAAAACTTCTTTCCGGCTGTGGATAGCGGGCAAATCCTCATGCATGCGCGCGTGCCTGTGGGGACACGTATCGAAGACACGGCCAACCGATTTGCCAATATTCAGGCAGCGATTAAACAGATCATTCCTGCGGATGAAATCCTGACCATCGTTGATAACATCGGCATGCCGATCAGCAGCATTAACCTGACCTATAACAACACTGGGGTCATGGGTTCGCAAGATGGGGATATCCAGATTGCGCTCAAAAAACATCATGCGCCGACCGCAGACTACGTGCGCACCATGCGTGAAGTGTTGCCCAAGCAGTTTCCGGATACCACATTCTCATTTCCTCCGGCAGATATCGTCAGCCAGATCCTGAATTTTGGCTCCCCGGCGCCGATTGATATCCAGATCCGTGGCGGTAAACTGGCTGATAATTTTGACTATGCCAACCGCTTGCTGGCGAAAGTGCGCAGTGTGCCCGGCGTGGTCGATGCCCGTATCCAGCAGTCACGTAGCCGGCCAGCCTTTGATATCAATGTGGACAAAACCCGTGCGCAGGAAATCGGCATCAGCACACGGGATGTGACCAACAGCATGGTCATCAATATGGCGGGCAGTTCGCAGGTATCGCCTACCTACTGGCTGAACCCGGCGAATGGGGTGACCTATTCGATTGTCCTGCAAACGCCGCAATATCATCTGGATAGCCTGAGCGCGCTGGCCAATCTGCCTATCAGCGGCAGTGACGGCCCGGTACAAACCTTGGGTGGCTTGGCAACTTTTCAGCGCAATGTCGGCAATGCTGTGGTCAGCCAGTATGATATCCAGCCCATGGTGCAAGTCCATGCCAGCACACAGGGCAGGGATTTGGGCGCCGTGGCAAAAGATATCCGCCAAATTCTGGAAGACACCAAAGACCAGGTGCCCAAAGCCTCTACGGTAGTGATGCTGGGCCAAGCCTATACCATGGATCGTGCCTTCACCGGCCTGTTCTTCGGACTATTAGGCGCGATCGTGCTGGTGTATTTGTTAATCGTGGTCAACCTGCAATCGTGGACCGATCCATTCGTTATTATTACGGCCTTACCTGCTGCACTGGCTGGCATCGTCTGGATGCTCTTTGCAACCTACACGCCATTGTCCGTACCTGCATTGACGGGGGCCATTATGTGCATGGGGGTGGCGACCGCTAACAGTGTGCTGGTGATCAGCTTTGCGCGCGAACGACTTGCTGAGTTGCAAGATGCGACGGCGGCAGCCATTGATGCGGGCTTTGTACGCTTCCGGCCGGTGCTGATGACCGCGCTGGCAATGGTCATCGGTATGACGCCGATGGCCCTGGGCTTGGGCGAGGGTGGCGAGCAAAATGCGCCCTTGGGACGTGCCGTGATTGGCGGTCTGTTCTTTGCCACTGTCGCGACCTTATTGTTTGTACCAGTTGTCTTCAGTGCCATTCATCGCAAAACGTATCCTGGCCCTGTCAGCAGCACTAACGGAGAGTCACATGAGTAATCAGGTAACGGGGATGTCCCGTGGATTTAAGCTAAGTGGTTTGCTGCTTGTATTGGCTGCCATTGGCATTGTCATCGTGGGCGTTACCAGCCGTGCAAACAACCAGGATAAACTCAAGGCCTGGACAGAGAAACAAGCGGTCGCCACCGTAAGAGCCAACCCGCCTGAGCATGGCGCAGCAGCAGGGAACCTGATTCTGCCTGGCAGGTTTGAAGCCTATGCACGTGCACCGATTTATGCACGGGTGAGCGGCTATTTGAAAAGCTGGAAAGTGGATATTGGCGGCAGTGTGAAAAGTGGCCAGTTGCTGGCAGAGATTGAAACGCCTGACCTGGATCAGGAGCTATTACAGGCCAAGGCTGACCTTGCCAGTGCCCAAGCGAATGTCGCCTTGGCAGAGACCACCGCCAAGCGCTGGCAGGAAATGTTGAAAACCCAATCGATTGCGAGACAGGAAGTCGATGAGAAGGTCGGGGATTACCAAAGCAAACAGGCGATCGTCAAGGCAGCCGAGGCCAATGTGAACCGGCTGCTTGCCCTGAAGAGTTTTGCCCGTATCCTGGCGCCATTTGATGGTTCAGTGACTGCGCGAAATACCGATACCGGCGCTTTAATCAATGCTGGTAGCAGCAGTGCTACCGTATTGCCACTGTTTGAAGTGTCCAATACGCGCAAGTTGCGTTTATATATTAATGTGCCGCAAAACTATGTCGGCCAGATCAAGCCGGGTGGCAAAGCCAAGTTTACCGTGCCAGAAGCGCCGGGTGCCGAATTCGAGGCGACCATACAGTCTACTTCAGGCGCGATCAATGCGTCTTCTGGCACAACGCTGGTGCAGTTACTGGTAGAGAATGCGTCCGGGCGCTTTTTGCCAGGGGGCTTTGCCAATGTCAATTTGCTCTTTAATGATGTTGTCGAGCGCCTGAGTATTCCTGCCAGTGCACTGATTTTTGACCAGAACGGTCTTAAAGTGGCCACTGTTGGTCATGATCAGAAGGTGACTCTGCAAACGATCACCATTGCCCGCGACCTGGGGAAAACACTGGAAGTGCAATCCGGATTGAACAGCCATGATCAGGTCATTGAGAACCCGCCAGATGGCGTAAGCGACGGCGATGTCGTCAATCTTGCCACGGCGGATGTTAAACCTAAACCTTAATGCCTAAGCGTGTCAGGCAGCCCTAGTCGAGTGCATTGTCTGGCACGCGATATTTGGGATCTTCCAGTAGGTTGATCTCTATCATGGCAGCAGCATTCGTCAGTAGGGCCTGGCAGTCCGGACTCAGGTGACGAAGATACAACTGCTTGCCGGCGGCACGGTATTTGGCTGCCAGGCTATCGATCGCCATCAGTGCAGAGTGGTCAGCAACACGTGCCTGTTTGAAGTCAATCACAACTTGGTCTGTATCGTGCGCAGGCTGAAACAAGGCCTGGAAGCTGCTGACAGAAGCAAAAAACAAGGTGCCACTGAGTTGATGCACGGTGCGGCCTTCCGTATCAGTCTCTGAGCGCACTGACATCTGTTTTGCGTGCTCCCAGGCAAATACCAGCGCAGACACCACCACCCCGGCAATTACTGCGATGGCCAGGTCCGCCACAATAGTGACCCCGCCAACCAGCAAGCCAACAAACACATCTTTTTTAGGCACCTTGCCAAACAGGTTAAGTGTGCCCCATTCAAAGGTTTTTTCAGCCACCACAAACATGACCCCGATGAGGGCGGCCAGTGGAATGCGCTCAATCCAGGCCGAGGCAAACAAAATAAACGACAGCAAGAATACAGACGTAGCGATGCCAGACAAGCGTTGCAAGGCACCGTTGCCGATATTGATCATGCTTTGGCCTATCATGGCACAGCCGCCCATGCCACCAAACAGCGCCGTGACAATATTGGCCGCACCTTGTGCCAGGGATTCGCGGTTAGGACGGCCTCTGGTCTCAGTCATTTCATCAATCAGGTTCAGGGTCAGCAGGGTTTCAATCAATCCCACCGCAGCCAGGATTAGCGCGTAGGGGAAGATAATGGTCAGGGTTTCCCAGGTCCATGGCACTTCAGGCAGGTGAAAGCTCGGCAAACCGCCACCAATAGACCCCAGGTCACCGACGGTCTTGGTTTCCAGCCCAAAGTAGATCACGCTGACGGACACCACGACGATAGCCGCCAGGGTGGAAGGAATGGCACGGGTAAGCTTGGGTAGCAGGTAAATGATGGCCATGGTGATGGCGATCAGTCCCAGCATGATGTAGAGCGGCGCACCCGTCATCCAGCTGCTGCTGCCATCTGGCTGTAAGGTTTTAAAGTGATTGAACTGCGCCAGAAAAATCACAATGGCCAGGCCATTCACAAAGCCCAGCATGACCGGGTGCGGGACCATGCGGATGAATTTGCCTAACATGGCGACGGCAAACAGGATTTGCAACAGCCCCATGAGGACAATGGTGGCAAACAGGTATTGCACGCCATGTTGTACGACCAGAGCCACCATGACCACCGCGAGTGCGCCGGCGGCACCAGAGATCATGCCAGGCCGCCCGCCAAAGGCTGAGGTAATAAAAGACACAATCACGGCGGCGTATAAACCTGTCAGCGGTGAAACATGGGCAATCAGGGCAAAAGCAATCGCTTCTGGCACCATGGCCAGTGCGACGGTTAGCCCGCTGAGCAGATTGGTTTTGAATGCCTGTGCAGGCATGGCTGGCAAATGGTGCGTAGCCATCATCACTCTCCGGAAATTGGCAGGGCTGCAGGTATCGAATATCTGGGCAACTGCAAAGGGTGGGTTCAATCAGTGGCAGACAGGGATGTTACCCGTCTGTATGTTAGGGTTCACTCGCGCGACACATGGTTTGTTGTCAAGGTCGGCGTATACAAACCATGCGTTTATTATAGCATGTGCCTGTTATCACTCTGGTACGGTGCTGGCGTCCGCTGTCTCCACAGAATCTTGCGAAAGATGTATGGTTTGGGTGGGGAGTGCGATTTTTGCACCGTGCTGGCGGATGATGTCAGCAACTTTCAAGAGCACATCCTGCTTGATATGGTGATAGTCCACCCATACCCGGGTTTTTGTGAAGGTGTAAATCATGAAGTCCAGCGAGGAGGCGTTGAACGTCAGGAAATTCACAATCAGGGTCTGGGTTTGTTCAATGTCGGGATGCGTACGTAGCATATGGCGTACATCATTGACAATGGCCGTCATTTTGTCCAAATCGCTGTAGCGAATGCCGATGACCTCGCGAATTCTGCGATGGCTCATGCGAGAGGGGTTCTCGACGGCAATGGTGGTAAACAGCATGTTAGGCACATAAATCGGATTTTTGTTGAAGCGGCGGATACGGGTATGACGCCAGCTAATCATCTCAACCGTGCCTTCGATGTCTTTGTCTGGCGAGCGTATCCAGTCGCCCACACTAAAGGGGCGATCCAGATAGATGGTCAGGCCGCCAAAAAAGTTGGCCAGAATATCTTTAGCGGCAAAGCCAATCGCGATACCACCGATGCCGCCTGCCGCCAGCAGGCCAGAAATGCTGACCCCCAGGGTTTGCAACAAAGTGATCAGGGTGATGATGGTGACTGAGAGGTAGCCGAGTTTGCATAAAGCATCTACGGTGGTTTGGTCGGCTTGCGAGTCCGTACGCGTAGTGCGCACCAAAAATTGCTGTCGGATTTCATCAAGCATGCGCCAGAAAAACCAGCCAACCAGTATCAATGCGAGGATGTTGCGTGCCTGGACAATCCCCTCTAACCAATCGTCGAATTGATAAGTGCGCGCAATCATTTTTGCCATATGGCTGACGCCCCACAACCAGATGGCGGCAGGTAAAGGTTTCATGGCGCCGTAGGTCAGCACATCATCCCAGTAACTGTGGCTGATTGTGGCAACCCGCATGAGACGATACAACAGGAATCGTACGACAGCATGCAGAATGATGACTGTGGCTAATACCACCAGCAGTTTGATAAATAAGGGTTCTTTAAAAAATGGGATCCCGCGCAAAGTACTCCACCAATGCAAAACCATGTCCTCCTAATCACCGGCAGAGTGCCGACTACAGATCAAAAAGGCGCATACTAAAGCAATTTGCTGCCAGGGTCGAATGTGTTGCTGACAGGCAGTCTGGACAATTGCCGTAAATCTGGGCAAGTGTAGGCTGCGTTATGGGGGAGTGTTAATCGGCCAGCAATAACCAGCCACTCAGTGAAATGGCCGCAATCGCCAGAAACAGGTTGACCGCCGGTGGTAACCAGGCAATGTGTCCGCGAGGCGTTTCCTGAGGACTCAAAGATTTGCAGAATAACAGGAATTGTATGGCGGACAACAATGCAGTGCTGGCGCCGATTAAAATGAATCCCACGCCGATATACAGGGAAAGTGCAGACTGGTGGGCTGATGCCGGATGGTCGTGAGCGATTAACCGGATAAATAGCCCAAATCGTTCAATCACAAAGCCCAGCCCCATGAGCGCAATCGCTGAGCGTTGCCAGGCCAGCAAAGTGCGCTCGGCAGCAAAATACACACGCGGATCATCCAGGTAAGACATATGGCCTCTTTGGTCTGTCAGGTTTTTCGTTGTGCCGAAATTACGCCTGGCACCTGTTGCAAACGTATCAGTAAGTGCTGTAACTGGTCAATATCACTCAGTTCTACAGTGAATTGCATCAGTGCCACATGGTTGCGACTGAGCGTGTTGGCTTTGGTCGTGTTGATCTTTTCGCGTGCAAACAGCTCGCTGATATCACGCAGCAGGCCATGTCTGTCGTTGGCTTCCAGCACAATATCCACTTCTGATAAGCCCGGTTGACGGTCACCCCATTGTGCCACCAGCAGCCGGTTCTGGCGTGCATCTGCCAGCCGTGTGATAAAAGTACAGGCCTGGCGATGTATGGTGACACTGTGGTTGCGCGTCAGGTAGCCGATGATAGGCTCGGGTGACACTGGTTTGCAGCATCTGGCCATGGTGGTTTGCACGTTGCCTATGCCTTCAATCGTGACGCCTGCATGGTTGACCTGCGAGGCCGTTGGGCGTTTGACCAGTGGCGGTGCTGGCGCAGGTTCGACAGGTGCGAGTTCGCCCTGAATGGTAATGGCAATCTGGTGTTCGCTGATATCGCCACGGCCAATGGCCGCCAGGCAATCTTCCAGTTTCTGGAATTGCAGCTTTTGCGAAATGCGCTCTAGCGGCAGGCTGCCTGCACCTGCTCTATGCAGTTCTTTATCCAGTTTGGCACGCCCCTGGGCGACATTTTCCTCAAAATGCTGGTACTTGAACCAATGCCTGACTTTAGCGCGGGCGCTAGCGCTTTGCAGGAAACCCAACGCCGGATTCAGCCAGTCGCGGCTGGGTGCGCCTTGCTTGGACGTGAGGATTTCGACGCGCTGCCCATTTTCCAGCCGTGTGTGTAACGGCACAATCTGGCCATTGATTTTTGCGCCTTTGGTTCTATGACCGAGGTCGGTGTGCAAGGCGTAGGCAAAATCAATCGGTGTCGCCCCACGAGGCAAATCAATGACCTTGCCCTGCGGCGTTAGCACATAGACTTTGTCTTGAAACAGTTCGCTATTGAATTGTTCCAGCAAGTCGCCGTGATCTGCCACCTCATCTTTCCATGAGAGTATCTGGCGCAACCAGGCGATTTTTTCATCAAATTTTGCGTCAGATTTGCCACCTTCTTTATAGCGCCAGTGCGCGGCTACGCCCAACTCGGAGTGCTGGTGCATTTCAAACGTACGGATTTGCACCTCCAGCGCCAGGCCACGCGGACCACTGACCGCCGTGTGCAGTGAGCGGTAATTATTGCTCTTCGGGCGGGCAATATAGTCGTCAAACTCTCCTGGAATCGGTTGCCACAAGTGGTGTACCAAGCCCAAGGCAGCATAGCAATCCTTGATGTCATGCACCATGATGCGCACGGCGCGCACATCGTACAGCTGGTTAAACTGCAGATGCTTGCTCTTCATTTTTTTGACAATGCTATAAATGTGCTTGGGACGTCCGCTCACCTCACCCTGGATGCCAGCTTGCACCAGCTCCTGCTGCAACTGGGCGACCACCTCGGTAATGTATTGCTCGCGGTCTATGCGCCGTTCGTCAAGCATCTTCGCCACTTCTTTGTAGAGCTGCGGTTCTAGGTAGCGTAACGATAAATCTTCAAGCTCCCATTTCAACTGCCACACGCCCAAACGGTTGGCCAATGGGGCAAAAATATGCTGGTTCTCACGTGCAATCTGTACTTGCTGCTCTGGGGTGGCACCAGATAAATGACGTAGCAATTGGGTGCGCTCAGCCAGCTTGATCAATACCACCCGAATATCTTGCACCATCGCCAACAGCATTTTGCGCAGGGCTTCCAGCTGTTGCGCACGGTCATTGTTTTTGTGACCGGCATGCAAGCCATCCACTTCACTCAAGGCCTGGATTTGAGACATGCGTGAGATGCCATCAATCAAATGGATGACAGACTCGCTAAAACGGGCGGACAGTGTTTCCGTCCAGTCAGCCAAAATATCTGGCACGGCATGTAATATGGCGGCCACCAAGCTGTCGGCATCCATATTCATCTCGCACAGGATGGAGGCAGTTCCCAGCACGTGTTGCAATAAAGGCTGGCCGTTGAGGGCGTGGTGTTCAGCATACAGGGCGGTTGCCATGTCACCAGCTTGTTGGACGTGTAACAACTCATCGGCAGTAAACCGCTGGGGCAGGGAGGCCATCCACGAACCGAATGCTTGTGGGTCCACTGCGGTTGGAAGATGAGTAGAGCGGTGTACTGAAACCATGCAGTATTATCGCTGCTATTGTCAGCCAGCGTAAAGACAAAACGCACCCTCGCTTAAAGCAAGGGTGC
>DATMSK010000116.1:0-3124 GCA_035565395.1 Methylophilus sp.
TTATATTGTTCGCTCACTGCACTCACATTGACGCCAGAAGTTGCGACGCTCGCCGTTGCCATTACTACGTCTCCCGATCAAAAACCGCTAAAGTAAAGAGTTGCGATTATATTCTGTAACAGCTTTACAGAACAACATAAAAACCCTTTTTACTACATGAGTTTTCACACATTCATATTCCAGACTTGTGCAGATTTGCCCAAAGGGCCCCTTGCGTCAGGCTTTTGCAAATCGTGACGGGCGTCACTTAAAGGCAACACCCGCCCCGCTGATGTCATGCGTGAAGTTTTTTTATATTAGAACTTCTTGCCGAAGCCAATGCCGACCACCCATGGGTTGATGTCGAGACTGTCAATTTTGGTCCACTGATTGCCGTTGCGCATTTTCACATCCGTATCAATCCAGAGGTATTTGACATCGGCATTGATCAGCCAGCCACCTTCCAGGTTGATATCAAAACCCGCCTGCAACGCTGCTCCTACGCTATCGCGATCAATCTTGATCTTGGTGCCGTCGGTAGCACCCGAAGAAAACTGCAGATTGCGATCCAGCATGGCGGTGTAATTCAAGCCAGCACCGACATAAGGATCAAATGTCTGATCAGGCCGGAAGTGCCATTGCACGGTCAAAGTTGGCGGCAACAAGTTAACCGAGCCCAGCTTCTGGTTGCCAATTACGCCAGCAGAATCCCCATGAACACTCACATCGTGGCGTGTACCCAGTGCCAGGATCAGTTCGGCAGCAATATGCTTGGTGAAGTAGTAAGAGATGTCCAGTTCAGGAATCGTATTGCTATCAACCTCAAGCTTGGCGCCTGGGCTCATTACATTACCTACATTACTATTTACTGTGCGCCCCAATTTACTATCTTCGTTAGGGCTGACATTCACCGCCCGGGCACGGACCACCCAGTCGCCCGCCTCGGCCATCGCAGCCACGGGTGTCAGTAAAGCCAGCAAAGAAACCAGAATTTTTTTATGCATGATAATCCCCTCTTGAAATGACCATAAAAAGAACATGGATTAAACTTTACACGTATTAACCATATTTTAAAAGTGGTTTATACTTGACCATAATGCTCGGCTTTAGCCGTTCGAGCGGCAGACACCACATTCCCGACCAGTCAATCTTTGACTACACCGCTACATAGCGCCGATTTCCGCTATTCAAATACAAGGGCTTGCGATTACAATGATGCTTTTAATAGCTTTAGTATTGATGGAGAACTGAAGATGTCGATGGCTGACCGTGATGGTCTAATTTGGTATGACGGCAAAATGGTGCCATGGCGTGAGGCAACCACGCATGTTTTAACCCACACATTGCATTATGGGATGGGGGTTTTTGAAGGCGTGCGCGCATACAAAACCGATAAAGGCACGGCCATTTTCCGCCTGAAAGAACATACGGATCGCCTGTTTCGTTCCGCGCATATTCTGGGCATGAAAATGCCTTTCGACAAAGCGACTGTTGTGGAAGCGCAAAAAGCCGCTGTGCGCGAAAATAATCTTGAGTCAGCCTACATGCGCCCGATGGCATTTTACGGTGCTGAAGCCATGGGCATTTCGGCCAAGACACTGTCTACACACCTGATCGTTGCCGCATGGAAATGGGGTGCCTACATGGGTGAAGAAGCCCTTGAGCGTGGCATTCGCGTCAAGACCTCGTCTTTCTCGCGTCATCACGTGAACATCACCATGTGTAAAGCCAAGGCAAATGGCAACTACATGAACTCCATCCTGGCACATCAGGAAGCCGCCGCTGACGGCTATGATGAAGCCCTGCTACTGGACGTGGATGGTTTTGTTGCCGAAGGTTCCGGCGAGAATATTTTCATCGTACGTAATGGCAAGATTTACACGCCAGATCTGACCAGTGCGCTGGAAGGCATTACCCGCGACACCATCGTGCAACTGGCTGCCGAGCTTGGTTATACCGTGATTGAGAAGCGCATTACCCGCGACGAAGTCTACTCCGCTGACGAAGCGTTCTTCACTGGCACCGCCGCTGAAGTCACGCCGATTCGCGAGCTGGATAATCGCGCTATCGGCTTGGGCAAACGCGGCCCGGTTACCGAGCAACTGCAGAAGATGTATTTTGATGTGGTTACCGGAAAATCCGCCAAACACATGGACTGGCTCACCATCGTTTAAAGCAACAAAGGGAACATCATGGCATACGAAGCGAAAGAGATTGAAGTGACAGCCAGCGACCTGCCGCTGCACTGCCCGACCAAGGAAGTCTCGTTATGGTGTTCCCATCCCCGCGTATTTCTTGACATCACCGCTAGCGGTCAAGCCATGTGCCCCTATTGCGGCACCAAGTACAGGCTGAAAGCAGGCGAAGTTGTCGCCCACCATCACTAAAACAATATTGGCCAGTGCTTAAGCTGGCAAGCGCATCACTTCAACGGGTGTGCCCCACAACAGGCTGGTCACTGACTGCGCTGATAACCCATCGGCGTTACTCCAGAACTCTGTTACGCCAGGCATCTTGTAAGAGTCATCTTTGAGCAGGTCTGCTTCTTGCAGACGGTACTTCAACTGCCGCGCAACTGCCGCTCCGGTATCGATAATGGCCACCTCCGGCCCGGCAAGCTCTTCAATCAGCGGTCGAACAAAAGGATAATGCGTACACCCAAGCACCAGGGTATCTGCACCAGCCTCGATCAAAGGCTGGATATACTTTTCCAGTAATTGCCGTGTAGCAGCCGTTTGCAATTCCCCACGCTCAATACACTCCACCAGGCCAACACAAGCCTGCGTTTCCACCCGCACCTGACGACCATAGCTCTCAAGCAAGGCAGCAAACTGCGCGCTCTGCAGCGTACCACTGGTCGCAAGCACGCCGATCACGCCCGAGCGTGTGGCAGCAGCAGCTGGCTTAACCGCGGGCTCCATGCCAATAATCGGGATCGCATAACGGCTTCTTAGCTCGCTGATGGCCGCAGCCGTGGCCGTATTGCATGCCACCACCAAGGCCTTGGCGCCACGCGAAATGAGAAAGTCCGACAACTGGATGGCACGATCAATAATAAATGCCTGCGATTTGCTGCCATAAGGCGCATGCATGGAATCAGCAGCATAGATCAGCGACTCCTGCGGTAGCGCCTGGTGAATAGGGG
>DATMSK010000117.1:0-3599 GCA_035565395.1 Methylophilus sp.
GGCAATAAGATCTTCTTGAATAATGCGTAATGCTTCATTGTTAATCTATGTAATTATTATATAAAAAATATCCCCGTGATGCTCTATGGTTATACAGGGCTTTAACCCTGGCCGCAATCGTAAATGGGGCATGCAGGCGATATGTAAGTATTTTTTAATGCCTATCGTCTGATTCAGCACACAAACAGATTTTGTGTCCATGTTTGTGGCTCTGGCTTTGTGCTGCGCATGTTGAATTAATGGTCTTTTTGTTAAAAAAATGATTTCAAATCAATCGATTAACGCGTAAAATGCGCAACTCTCAAGCATTGCTGGTCACCTCGCGTGGAAATCTACACTTCCCTTACTGCCAAACCTGTTAACAGCTACCGCCCTTATTGGGCCAAGCGTTTCGGGACTGCACCTGTGTTACCCATGAGCCGTGCTGAAATGGATGCACTAGGCTGGGATAGTTGCGACATCATTCTGGTAAGTGGTGACGCCTATATTGACCATCCTAGCTTTGGCGTGGCCTTGATCGGACGTTTGCTAGAAGCTCAGGGGTTCCGCGTCGGCATCATTGCGCAGCCTGACTGGCAGTCGGCAGAACCATTCAAGGCGTTGGGTAAGCCCAATTTGTACTTTGGGGTGACGGCAGGCAATATGGATAGCATGGTCAACCGCTATACGGCAGACCGTAAAATCCGTTCCGACGATGCATATACGCCCAATGCAGAGGCTAACAAACGCCCGGACCGTGCTGTGCTGGTTTATTCGCAACGCTGCAAGGAAGCTTATTCCGATGTGCCGCTGGTGATCGGCAGTATCGAGGCCAGCCTGCGCCGTATCGCGCATTATGATTACTGGTCAGACAAAGTCCGGCGCTCTATCCTGATTGATTCCAAAGCGGACCTGTTGGTATATGGCAATGCCGAACGTGCCATCGTCGAGCTCTCACACCGTATTGCGCGTGGGGAAGCCCTTAACGACATCCAGGATATTCGTGGCACGGCCTTTATCCGCAAACAGGTGCCGGATGATTTTGTAGAAGTGCCGTCTACGCGCCTCGACAGACCTGGTGTCGTTGAAAAACATGAAGATCCCTATGCCATGAAAATGGGCAAGGGGGATGCCAGCTGTGCGACCGATGACAAAGCGGCCGAGACTGCGCCCATCATCAGCCTGCCATTACCGCTCAAAGCCGCGAAGGTGCCACGCGACCGCCAGGTGATCCGTATGCCATCGTACGAGGAAGTGGCGAATGATCCTGTGATGTATGCGCATGCCTCACGCGTGTTGCACCTGGAAGCCAACCCCGGCAATGCACGTGCACTGGTGCAAAAGCATGGCAACCGTGAAGTCTGGCTCAATCCGCCACCGATTCCGCTTTCCACTAAAGAGATGGATTACGTCTACGATTTGCCGTATGCACGTATGCCGCATCCTGCCTATCAAGGCGCCAATATTCCTGCCTGGGAAATGATCCGCTTCTCAGTCAATATCATGCGCGGTTGCTTTGGTGGCTGTACCTTCTGTTCAATTACCGAGCATGAAGGTCGCATTATCCAGAGCCGCTCTGAAGATTCCATTTTGCGCGAGATTGAAGAAATCCGTGACAAGGTCGATGGTTTTACCGGCGTGATTTCGGATCTAGGCGGCCCGACAGCCAATATGTACCGGTTGTCTTGCAAGTCGGAAGAGATTGAAAAAAATTGCCGCAAACTCTCATGTGTCTATCCTGGCGTTTGTGAAAACCTCAATACCGATCATTCGGCCTTGATCCAGCTTTACCGCAAGGCGCGTAATCTGCGCGGCGTGAAGAAAATCCTCATTGGCTCAGGACTGCGCTATGACCTGGCCGTGAAGTCCCCCGAGTATGTGAAGGAGCTGGTACAGCACCATGTGGGAGGCTACTTGAAAATTGCGCCTGAGCACTCAGAAGACAATGTGCTCAGCAAGATGATGAAGCCTGGCATGGGGGCTTATGATGAGTTCAAGCGCATGTTTGAAAAGTTCAGCGCCGAAGCCGGCAAGAAACAATACCTGATCCCGTATTTTATTGCAGCCCATCCTGGCACTACGGACGAAGATATGCTCAACCTGGCGCTATGGTTGAAGCGTAATGATTTCAGGCTAGACCAGGTGCAAACGTTTACACCAACGCCGATGGCGATGGCGACCGCCATGTATCACAGTGGCAAAAACCCTTTGCGCAAGGTGACAGCTGATTCGGAGCCCGTGCCAGTACCTAAGACCGGGACCATCCGCAAACTGCATAAAGCTTTTATTCGCTATCATGATCCGCAGAACTGGCCCATGTTGCGTGAGGCGCTGAAAAAAATGGGCCGTGCAGACTTGATCGGTAATGGTAAAAAGCACCTGGTGCCTGCTTACCAGCCGGCGGTCTTACCTAAAATTGTGCAGTCTGATGGTAGCCGCTTCCAGGCCAAGCCTTTGCCTAAAGGATTTAACCAGACCAAGAGCTTTGCCAGCCCGAAAAAGCATACTGGCGGCCGCCACAAGCATTAATCCTATCAGTATCACTATCAATCAGCTGTCTTGGTGGGATCAATCTGAACACTGACCAGCGTTGGCGGACGATAATCCGCTTGCGCCCGCCATTTGGCGGCAACACTGGCATCAATCGTGACATTGACGGCGCGTAACTGGCCTTGCGCCACTGCGTATGGCCGGTAAAAACGGCCATCCCCTTTTTTGAATACGCCTTTAAACCACGCATACAAGCCATAAGCGAAGGCTTTAAATGAGTCGGTAGGGTTGGTTAAATAGGCATCCGGTGCTGCAGTAAAAGGCTTAAGCTTTAGTTGGGCCTCACGTGCTTTTTCCATCATCCAGTCCAATGCAATCCCGGCCAGTGGATCTTTGCCATAGCCGCCGCCGACATTGGCGTGGGCGCCAATGAACCAGCGTTGTTCTACTGCAATATTCTCCGGTTTTTTGCTGCCACCGTCATTGGTCCACATGGCTACTTTGTAAGCCTCACGATGTTCATCGATGGCCATGGCGTGATAGGCATAAGAGACAATTTTGGAAAGCTCCGTATCATGCCAGGCGTAAAAGCCGTACTCCGAAATCATGGTGTCGGGAATGCCCAGCGCACCCACGGTGTCCCATACGCCTAAAAAATGGATACGGACCTCTTTGCTGTAGGTTTGCCTGAATGCCTGGCATTGCGCACTATCAGGATGGGCAGATTTGTCGCGGTAGAGCTTTTCTGCACGTTGTAATAAATCTGGCGTACTGGTTTTGAGTAGCCCGCATTTCCGGATCAGGCCGACCATGCTCCTGGCCGTATAGGCACCGCGGCTAAAACCGAACACCCAGATATCATCGCCCTCCTGAAAGTGTTTCGCCAGCCAGTCGTAGCCCTTGAGCAGGTTTTCACTCAGTCCATAGCCAAATAAGCCACCGCGCAATTTGTCGCCGGTGGCGGTGCCTACACCAGGTTCGTAGAAAAAACGCTGGTAAATATCGCCGTCGTACTCTTCAATAAGTGTGGATAATTGATACACATTCGTCAGATCTTCAGGATCATTCCAGGTGCCATCAAACAGCACAATCAATCTTTCTTTTTTTCTCATGGGCTGTCTCCAGGCTAG
>DATMSK010000118.1:0-3829 GCA_035565395.1 Methylophilus sp.
ATTCGGGACACAAACCCTCAAGGAATATAAATTACCTTTTGAAGATCAATATCCATCCGGACCATTTGAACGGCTGGATAAAAAGCTATTCCTGTTTATCAGCAAATGTGGCGACGTATTTTTTGTCCGACAGAATGAAAGCATGGAGTTGGTAAAGCCCGGCAAGCCACTGGTCAAATTTATTCCTGGCGGTCAAACATCTGCCGATGAAAGCAGCAGCAAGCAGTTGGTGTATTGCAAAGAGCTGTCCGGTGTTAAGGACTCTTTACTGATAGATAAGATCCTGTACGTAGCCTATACGGCTTGGGATGAGGCCAATAATGGCGTCAGGCTGGCGGTCAGTGAGTTTGAAGTGGATGTCGAGAACAGCGAGGTCAGTTTCAATCGCGAAATTTATATCAGCCGCCCGGCCATTAAAGAGCCGATCCTGGGGCATCAGGTGGGCGGTAAATTGGCCTTGGGAGAGAATGAGCGTACCTTGTACCTGAGCCTGGGTGACTTCTCCAAGCCTGACCGCGTGCAGGATAAAACCACTTCTTTAGGCAAGGTGGTACGCATTGATTTGCAGCGGCTGAATGCCGAAGTGTACGCCTCGGGGTTTCGATCACCTTCTGGCGGATTGTTTTATGACAAGGAAAGTAACGAATTATGGCTCACTGATCACGGCCCACGTGGTGGCGATGAAATCAACCTGATTAAACGTGGCAAAAACTACGGCTGGCCGATTGTCAGTTACGGTACGATTTACGAACGTGATGGCATAGGTGGCTATTACGGCAACAAATTCAATAGCCATGAAGGCTATGAAAAGCCGCAAATGACGTTTGTGCCATCGATTGGTATTGGCCCACTGGTGAAGTATCCTTCTACCGGGCGCAATGATTTCTGGGATAACGATTTATTTGTCGCGGGTATGGGCAACACCACTTTATATCGTGTGCGCAAAGAGGGCACTTCGCTGGTGTACGCCGAGCCGGTACTGAGTGGATATCGCATCCGTGCCATCCAGATTGACCAGAATGGGACGTTCTACCTTAAAACAGACCACAACCAGCTGCTGATCTCAGAACAAGAGTAGCAGAGCGGTACACAGGGGTGGCGAGATCAATGCCTTGCTTGCAAGCCCAATCTGGCATACATTGGCTGACTGTTAATGACGCCCAATTGATTAAGTATTTTGATGAAACCCACGAAAAAAACTTCTCTGGTGGCTTTAGCTGGCGCCTTGATTGCGATTGGTTTTGAGATCAATGCCGCCACTCATTTGCGTTTCCTGAGCCATCGGGCCGGACTACTCATGACGCTATGGACAGTCATGCCTTATATCATCCTGTGGGCAGGCAAATATTTCTTCCAGCGCTGTGATATCCAAAAGCAGTGGTTACGCTTTGCTGTTTTTGAGGTGCTGGTGGTTACATGGATGTATTGGCAAACGCTAGTGATGTATCCTGACGCACAAGATAGCCTGATTTTCCTATTTTTACCCCTGATACAGTCGGGCTTGAACCTTGCCATTGGTGTGCTGTTTTATTGGCGTCAATCGGTTCTGGTCAAAAAAGGTGTACATGATCGTTGTGATTAAAGCGCGTAAAAGCTTGCGATGAAAACTACACCAGTCATTGGGCTTGCCTACCAACATACATTCACTGTCCCCATTTCTAAAACCGTTCCAGCCCTCTATCCGGAAGCCCCTGAGTTCCAGGTCATGCCTGTCGTATTTGCCACTGGTTTTATGGTCGGCTTGCTTGAGTGGGCGTGCATCAAGGCGATCCATCCATACCTGGATTGGCCTGACGAACAAACGGTAGGCACACACATCAATGTGAGCCACCAGGCGCCTACGCCGCCGGGAATGACTGTCACAGTGTCGGTGGCGCTACTTGCGATAGAGGGCCGTAAGTTGGTATTTTCAGTAGAGGCGCACGATGGCATAGACCTGATTGCACGTGGTACACACGAGCGCTTTATCATTCAGCGTGATCGCTTTGATGCCAAGCTCTCCGCCAAGTTAGTGGCTCATCAACCTCCGTTGCCTCACGGATAAGTGAGGTTGTGCACGTCATGAAAAGGATTCTTTGTGCTTAAAACCCTGTTTTTATTTGCGCTCACGGCAGTGGCAGAAATCGTTGGCTGCTATTTGCCATATGTCTGGCTAAAAGCGGGCAAAAGTGCCTGGTTGTTATTGCCTGCCGCGATGAGCCTGGCATTATTTGCCTGGTTGTTGACTTTGCATCCTGCTGCTTCTGGCAGGGTTTATGCGGCTTATGGTGGTGTTTATATTGGCGTGGCTATTTTCTGGTTGTGGCTGGTGGATGGTATAAGACCTACGGTTTGGGACCTGCTTGGCGCAACGGTGGCGATGCTGGGGATGGTCATTATCATGTTCGCGCCCAGACATTAAAATGAATCGCATATTACGTTATGGCTGGGCATTCCCAACGACTTTGCTTGGTTTGCTTTTCGCAAACCTGTTATGGCTGACCGGCGCACGTGCACAGCGCGTAGAGGGCGTGCTGGAAGTGTCCGGCGGCTGGCTGGCACAAAGACTGACGCAACGCAGTGGTTTTGCTGCATTGACGCTGGGGCATGTTGTATTAGGCTGTTCGGCTGACTGTCTGCAACGCTTGCGTGTGCATGAACACGTACATGTGCGCCAGGCAGAACGGTGGGGTTTCTTATTTGTGCCTGCTTATTTGCTGGCAGGACTTTGGCAGTTGGTGTGTGGACGACACGCGTACTATGATAATCCGTTTGAGCGGCAAGCTTTTGACGCTGAATCACTCGAATGTACCATTCAGCCATTAAAAGACTAGAATGCTATTCATAAAAAAACGCCAGTGGATACTGGCGTTTTTTGTAGGCGTTTGAGGCTGGTAAAAGGGGATTTAATACAAGCTTTCCCAGAATTTCCACCAGATCTTTTCATCTTCATTGATCTTGCCAGTCACCATCGGGTTCTCAGGATAGTTTGTTTTCAAGATGCGCAAAGTATCATTTTTAAGATCCGTCAAATCCATCGCGTCATAGGCACTGATCTGGGTGACCAGCGCATCCTCCACAGAACTTGAGTTAGGGTAAGTTTCTAGTACATAGCGTGCACGATTCAATGCAGCGACATAGGCTTTGCGTTGCATGTAGTAACGCGCGACATGCATTTCGTGCATGGCCAGAGTATTGACCAGGTAAATCATGCGTTGAGTCGCATCTTTATGGTAACGGCTGGTCGGGAAGCGTTCAACCAGTTCCTTAAAGGCATTGAATGAGACACGTAAGGTTTTAGGGTCGCGGTCATTGATTTCCTGCTTGGTATATTTTTCCATAAAACCGCGCTCATTAAAGGTGGCCAGGCCTTTGAGGTAGTAAGCATAATCAAGGTTAGGGTGATTGGGGTGCAGCTTGATAAAACGGTCAATGGCAGATAAACATAACACTGGCTCTTGCTTTTTGAAGTAGGCGTAAGCGACTTCGAGTTGTGATTGTGTCGCATAGATACCGTGCGGATAGCGCGCTTCCAGCTTCTGGAAATACTCAATGGCCTTGTCGTAGTTTTTGTCAGCCATCTTCTCCTGGCCTGCCGCGTAAAGGCGTTGTTCTGCCCAGCCCTTGGTCTCATCTGGCGGGTTTGGGTTGCCGAAAATGGCACAAGCACTCAATGTCAGCGCGGTGATCAAAATAAAAGCACGCGTGAACAGGGTGTTAAGCGGTAAAATGCGAAGCATGTTGTTTAATGTTGTTTTATTTAAGGAAACTCAGGGCATTATAACTGATGCCGTTTGAAAATATGAAAGAAAGCGCCTCCTTACATCTGGTCGTTCCCGGCAACCTCGGC
>DATMSK010000119.1:0-8848 GCA_035565395.1 Methylophilus sp.
AGCCATGACATTGTTGCCAAAGGCCTGCAACTGCTGGACAACCTGACGCACCGTGGTGCCACTGGTTACGACCCTAAACTGGGTGACGGCGCTGGCCTGCTGATGCAAATGCCAGACACTTTCATACGCGATGAAGCGGCCAAGCTAGGCATGACCCTGCCCGCAGCGGGCCAATATGCAGTAGGCCAAGCTTTCTTGCCACAAAACGCAGACAACCGCGCAAAATGCGAAGCCATTTTTGCGCAAATCATCGCCGAAGAAAATCAAACCCTGCTGGGCTGGCGCGATGTGCCAGTCGATAACAGCAATATCGCCGATGCAGCACGTGCCGTAGAGCCAGTGATGCGCCAGGTATTTATTGCCAGCACAGCCGCTGACAGCACCACTTTTGAACGCAAATGTTTTG
This sequence comes from Methylophilus sp., assembly GCA_035565395.1. GTDB lineage: Bacteria > Pseudomonadota > Gammaproteobacteria > Burkholderiales > Methylophilaceae > Methylophilus. Next base: position 407 of record DATMSK010000119.1, read on the forward strand.
TCATTCGCAAACGTATTGAACATGCAATTCGCGCACTCAACCTGCAAGACAAGGCACAGTTCTACATGCCTTCATTCTCTTCCCGTACAATTGTCTACAAAGGCATGTTGCTGGCGAACGAAGTTGGCGTTTACTATAAAGACCTGAAAGACGAACGTGTCGTATCAGCTTTGGCGCTGGTACACCAACGCTTCTCAACCAACACTTTCCCAGCCTGGGATTTGGCGCACCCATTCCGCATGATTGCGCACAACGGGGAAATCAATACCGTGCAGGGCAACGTCAACTGGATGGCAGCCCGCCACGAAACCATGAAGTCTGCCGTATTGGGCGAAGACCTGGAAAAACTTTGGCCGCTCATTGCCGAAGGCCAGTCTGACTCTGCCTGTTTTGACAACTGTCTGGAGTTGTTAGTCGCTGGCGGCTATAGCCTGCCGCACGCCATGATGATGCTGATCCCGGAAGCCTGGGCTGGCAACCCATTGATGGATGAAGACCGCCGCGCCTTCTACGAATACCACGCTGCATTGATGGAGCCATGGGATGGCCCGGCTGCCGTTGCATTTACTGACGGCAAAATGATTGGCGCCACCCTGGATCGCAACGGTTTGCGTCCAGCACGTTACCTGGTCACAGAAGACGACATCGTTATGATGGCGTCTGAAATGGGCGTAATCACTTTCCCACAAGAGAAAATCGTTAAAAAATGGCGTTTGCAGCCAGGCAAAATGTTGCTGATCGATATGGAGCAAGGCCGCATCATTGATGACGAAGAAGTCAAAACTGAATTGGCGCAAGCCAAACCTTACCGTCAGTGGATCGAACAAACCCGTTTCCACCTGACCGAACTGCCAAGCGTTGGTAGCGGCGAAGTCAACCTGAATGCTGACTTGCTGGATACACAACAGGCCTTCGGCTACTCACAGGAAGACCTGAAATTTGTGCTGCAGCCTATGCTGGATAACGGCGAAGAAGGCTCTGGCTCCATGGGTAACGATGCGGCACTGCCAGTGTTGTCCAACAAAGCCAAAACCTTGTACAACTACTTCAAGCAGTTGTTTGCGCAGGTGACTAACCCGCCAATTGACCCAATTCGTGAAGAGCTGGTGATGTCCCTGGTGACCTTTATTGGCCCCAAACCTAACCTGCTCGCAATCGACGAAACCAATCCACCATTGCGCCTGGAAAGCAGCCAACCGGTATTGAGCCTGGATGGCCTGGAAAAACTCAAACAGATTGAATCACTGACCAAAGGCCAGTTCAAGTCCATCGTACTGGACCTGACTTATGAGGCAGCCCTTGGTAAAGCAGGCATGAAGCAGGCACTGGACGCCTTGCATGACAAGGCCGAAAAAGCAGTGCAAGACGGTTACAACGTGTTAATCCTGTCTGACCGCAACGTTTCTGCCAGTCGCATTGCCATTCCAGCGTTACTGGCATGTTCCGCAACGCATGAGTTTTTGGTCAAGGCTGGTTTGCGTACCAGCACTGGCTTGGTGATTGACACCGGTTCAGCACGTGAAGTGCATCACTTTGCACTGCTGGCAGGTTACGGCGCAGAAGCGGTATGCCCATGGTTGGTATATGAAACCATGAAGACCATGACCAGCGATGTGGAAAAAGCGGGCAAGAATTTCGTAAAAGCCATCGGCAAAGGTTTGTACAAAGTGATGTCCAAAATGGGCATCTCGACCTACCAGTCTTACTGTGGCGCACAAATTTTTGAAGCGATTGGTTTGAACAGCCAGTTCGTCAATGAATACTTTACCGGCACCGTCAGCCAGATTGAAGGGATCGGTCTGGAGCAAGTCTCCGAAGAAACCGTACGCTTGCATAGCCAGGCATTCGGCACCGACCCGGTATTGTCTAATGCACTGGAAGCCGGTGGCGAATACGCCTTCCGCGTACGTGGTGAAGAGCACTTGTGGACACCACAGTCCATCAGCAAACTGCAGAACGCCACCCGCACCGGCCAGTACGAAACCTATAAGGAATATGCTGCGCTGATCAACGACCAGACCCGCCGTCACATGACTTTGCGCGGCCTGTTTGAAATCAAACCTGCCGGCAAAGCCATCCCGCTGGACCAGGTTGAGTCTGCCAAAGAAATCGTCAAACGCTTTGCGACTGGCGCGATGTCACTGGGCTCGATCTCAACCGAAGCACATGCCACACTGGCAATTGCGATGAACCGTATCGGTGGTAAATCTAACACCGGCGAAGGTGGTGAAGACGTTAAACGCTTTATTCCAGTACAAGTGGATTCCAGCATTGCCAAAGTGCTAGGTAGCGACCTGATCGAAGCCGATGTGGCCTTGAAAGCAGGCGACTCCATGCGCTCACGCATCAAGCAAGTCGCTTCTGGCCGTTTTGGCGTGACTGCTGAATACCTGAGCAGTGCAGACCAAATCCAGATCAAGATGGCACAAGGGGCCAAACCCGGTGAAGGTGGCCAATTGCCTGGTCATAAAGTTTCGCCATATATTGCGAAACTGCGTTTCTCCGTGCCTGGCGTAGGCTTGATTTCGCCACCGCCACACCACGATATTTATTCGATTGAAGATCTGGCGCAGTTGATTCACGACCTGAAAAACGCCAACCCTAAAGCGTCCATTTCAGTGAAGCTGGTATCAGAAACCGGTATCGGTACTGTGGCTGCTGGTGTGGCCAAAGCCAAATCTGACCACATTGTGGTTGCTGGCCATGACGGCGGCACTGGCGCCTCACCTATTTCATCCATCAAACATGCTGGTACGCCATGGGAACTCGGCCTGGCCGAAACCCAGCAAACCCTGGTATTGAACCAGTTGCGTGGCCGCGTGGTATTACAAGTCGATGGCCAGATGAAAACTGGCCGTGACGTGCTGATCGGTGCCTTGCTGGGTGCGGATGAGTTTGGCTTTGCCACTGCGCCACTGGTCGTTGAAGGCTGTATCATGATGCGTAAGTGTCACCTGAACACCTGCCCGGTGGGTGTCGCGACCCAGGATCCAGAACTGCGTAAGAAATTTACTGGCCAGCCAGAGCATGTCGTCAACTACTTCTTCTTCGTTGCTGAAGAGGTGCGTGAGTTGATGGCCAGCATCGGTATCGCCAAATTTGATGACCTGATTGGCCGCGCTGATTTGCTAGACATGAAAGCCGGTATCGAACACTGGAAAATCAATGGCCTGGACTTCAGCAAGGTGTTCCACCTGCCAGAAATGCCAGCCAGCGTGTCACGCAAAAACAATGATGTACAAGACCACGGCCTGGTTAAAGCCCTGGACAATCAACTGATTGAACTGGCAAAACCAGCGTTGGAAAAAGGCGAGAAAGTCAGCATCGCGCTGCCTATCGTCAACACCAACCGTACTGTAGGTACCATGTTGTCACACGAAGTGGCCAGCCGTTATGGCCATGCAGGTTTGCCTGACGACACCATCAGCGTCAAATTCACCGGTACCTCCGGCCAGAGTTTTGCGGCTTTCCTGGCACAGGGCATTACGTTTGAGCTGACAGGTGAAGGCAACGACTACGTTGGCAAAGGCTTGTGTGGTGGCCGTATCATCATCAAACCACCGGCGACATTCCGTGGCTTGTCTTACGAGAACATCATTGTTGGTAACACCGTGATGTACGGTGCAACTACTGGCCAAAGCTTCTTCAGCGGCGTCGCTGGTGAGCGCTTCTGCGTGCGTAACTCCGGTGCCACCGCTGTCGTTGAAGGCGTAGGGAACCACGGCTGTGAATATATGACCGGCGGCACAGTACTGGTTCTCGGTGCAACAGGCCAGAACTTTGCAGCGGGCATGAGCGGCGGCATTGCCTATGTCTACGACATCGACGGCAAATTCGCCCAGCGTTGTAACATGAGCATGGTATCTCTGGACAAAGTGGAAGCCGCCGAAGCTGATGTTGGCAAAGTACAGCATCTGGGTCAGCCTGACGAAGTTATTCTGAAAGGCCTGATCGAGCAGCACCTGGCACTGACTGGCAGTCCACGTGCAAAAGAACTTCTGGCTGACTGGCCAGCTTCACGTGCGAAATTCGTCAAAGTATTCCCGAACGAATACAAACGCGCACTGACAGAAATGGCTGCCGCTTCGGCCAAACAAGCCGCTTAATCGTTTTGTAAATTATAGCCCCGCCTGAGTGCGGGGCCTTGTTAAGGTTGCGTCTGTACAAAGCAACAGGGAAGAGATGATTTCACATGGGTAAAGTCACAGGTTTTATGGAATTTGACCGTCTGGCAGAAGAAAACTTGCCAGTCAAAGATCGCGTCAAAAACTACAAAGAGTTCGTCCTGCATCTGACAGACGACCAGGCAAAACAGCAAGGTGCACGCTGCATGGATTGCGGCATTCCGTTCTGTACCACAGGCTGTCCAATCAACAACATCATTCCTGACTGGAATGACTTGGTGTATCACCAGGACTGGCGCAGTGCGATTGATGTATTGCACTCCACCAATAACTTCCCTGATTTCACGGGCCGCATTTGCCCGGCCCCATGTGAAGCGGCTTGCACATTAAATATCAATAACGATGCTGTTGGCATTAAATCCATTGAGCACGCCATTATCGACAAAGCCTGGGAAAACGGCTGGGTCACTCCGCAAGTCAACCCCAATAAAACCGGTAAAAAAATTGCCGTGGTAGGTTCAGGCCCTGCCGGTCTGGCTGCCGCACAGCAATTGGCACGTGCGGGCCACAGCGTGACCGTGCTGGAGAAAAATGACCGTATCGGCGGCTTGCTGCGTTACGGCATCCCTGACTTCAAACTGGACAAATCCAATATTGACCGTCGCATCACACAAATGGAAGCCGAAGGCGTGACCTTCAAGGTGAACCAGAACGTAGGTGAGAACGTCAGCGCAGCGGACCTCGAGCGTGACTTCGACGCGGTGATCCTGGCCGGTGGTGCTGAATTGCCACGTGACCTGCCAGTACCAGGCCGTGAACTGGATGGCGTACATTTCGCCATGGACTTTTTGACACCAAACAACAAAATGGTGGCGGGCGACACCGTGCCTAACCAGATCAAGGCGACTGGCAAACATGTTGTCGTCATTGGAGGTGGTGATACCGGCTCTGACTGCGTTGGGACTTCTAACCGCCATGGCGCAGCCAGCGTCACCCAGTTCGAGTTGATGCCACAACCGCCAGAAAAAGAAAACAAATCACTGGTATGGCCAAACTGGCCACTCAAGATGCGCACCTCCAGCTCACACGAAGAAGGTGCAGACCGCGACTGGTCTATCACCACCAAAGAGCTGATCGGCGAGAACGGTAAACTGACCGCGCTTAAAGGGGCACGTGTCGAGTGGAAGGACGGAAAAATGGTCGAAGTGCCTGGCTCCGAGTTCACCATCAAGGCCGACCTGGTATTTTTGGCCATGGGCTTTGTCTCCCCGGTACAAAAAGTGCTGGATGCGTTTGGCGTGGAAAAAGACAACCGTGGTAATGCCAAAGCCACGACAGATGGCGAAGGCTGCTATAAAACCAGCAAAGCCAAAGTGTTTGCCGCCGGCGATATCCGCCGCGGCCAATCCCTTGTGGTATGGGCGATCCGCGAAGGCCGTCAGTGTGCACGTGAGGTTGATGCCTTCCTGATGGGTAGCTCCAACTTGCCACGCTAATTCTGCCGAATAGCTTGTGACCATAAAACGCCGATGACTTTCATCGGCGTTTCTTATTGTGCTATCGCAAAAAAACCGCACTTTTGCAGATGAAACAGCGGCTTGGCCTTTATAATCATGCTTTTACATTTTATTGACCCATCATCACCGATGCGGTCATCGCGACAAACCAAATGACTCAACTGCAGAACGATACCTTTTTGCGCGCCCTGATGCGCCAACCCACCGAATACACACCCGTGTGGATGATGCGCCAGGCGGGCCGTTATTTGCCAGAATACCGCGAGAGCCGTAAAACTGCTGGCAGCTTTATGCAGCTCTGCCAGAGTCCTTCATTTGCAACGGAAGTGACCTTGCAACCCTTGGACCGCTACCCACAACTGGATGCAGCCATCCTGTTCAGCGATATCCTGACTGTGCCGGATGCCATGGGTCTGGGCTTGTATTTTGAAGAGGGTGAAGGCCCGAAATTTGAGCGTACCTTGCAAGCTGAGGAGGATATCCTCAAGCTGGAAGTACCGGACATGACCAAGCTACAGTATGTGTTTGATGCTGTCAGCAGCATCCGTAAGGCACTCAATGGCCGTGTGCCCCTCATCGGCTTTTCCGGTAGCCCATGGACCCTCGCGACCTATATGGTCGAAGGTAAAGGCGGCACCGATTTCCTGAATACTAAGAAAATGGGCTATGCCAGACCAGAACTGCTGCATCGCATTCTGGAAATCACGTCACAAACCGTCATTCAATACCTGAATGCCCAAATTGCTGCTGGCGCGCAGGCCGTGATGATTTTTGACTCGTGGGGTGGCGCTCTGTCGCATGACGCCTATCTCGAATTCTCGCTTCACTATATGCAGAAAATCGTCGCCGGCCTGACCAAGACCGCGGAAGGTAAAACAGTGCCCAGCATTGTTTTTACCAAAGGCGGCGGTTTGTGGCTGGAGCAACAAGCGGCCATTGGTGCAGATGCCTTAGGCCTGGACTGGACGGTTGACCTTGCACAAGCCCGCCAACGCGTAGGTGATCAAGTGGCCTTGCAGGGCAATATGGATCCAGCCATTTTGCTGAGTTCACCAGCCGCGATTGAAAAAGAGGTTGCCCGCATTCTCGCCAGCTATGGCCATGGTCATGGCCATGTCTTCAACCTGGGACACGGCATCACACAGTGGACGCCTCCCGAGCATGCAGCGTGCATGCTGGAAACCCTGCGCAAGCTCAGCCCGCAGTATCACGGCTGAGCCATCGCATCACACCCAAGGTTTTGAGTCATTAACGACCCGGCTCAATCCACCTTGGCGGTGGTCGTCGAACAAAAACGGGCAATCTCCGCAGGACCTAACCGCCACAAAGTATGTCCACGGACATTGACCAGTGGCGGATCGTTTGCCAACGCTGAAAATTGGGTAGCGCTCCCTGCATCCCCGGCCACCCAGACTGCCTGATGCGCATGTAAATGACATACCTGCCGCGCAAGGGCCTGATAGGAAAGTAAGTTCCTGTTTGCTGTTTGCACATCGAAATCTTTCGCTTCCAGCAATTCTTTTTCCCAGCTATCTGCCAATGGCGTATTGGCTGCTTCTTGCCAGTTGGTGACTATCCAGGCGGGATGTTCCAGATGCAGGTAAAACGGTAAATCGAAACGGTATTTATTGAGCATGACCAATTGGTCATCTTTGCCTGGGATCTGCTTCACTTGCACGGCCATTTGGTATGTAGCCACTTTTTGTGCATGCTGGATCACCGTTCCTATCGCAACGACGCAAGCAATCCCAGACACGATAAACGTCGCCCATAGCATGCGTTGTTTTAAGACCTCATCTTGCCAAGCTGGCATCATGAAGATAGCGGCAAGTGTAGCGATTGCTGGCAGCACAGGCATGATATAGCCCAGCGGTTTAGAAGCTGGCATGGAAAAGAACAACACAATGAAGCCGATCCAGCATACCATCAGCAAGCTGATATCTTTATAGTGTGCAGGCCATTGCTGAAACTCACGTATGCGGAACCTGAGTAGCCACAGTGAAGAGGGCAAGGTTAACACTATTAATGCTGGCAAATAAAACCAGAACGGTTCCTGGTTATTAAAATCCGTGCCTGTGAAACGCTCAAAATGGTGGTGAATAAAGAAATAGCTCAAGAAGCCTTTGAACTGCGACTCCATGAACAAAAACCATGGACTGACCAGTAATAGAAATAACAGGATTGCGGGCCACCAAAAGAAAGACTTCAGCATTGATAATCGCCCGGTAGCCAATAGCCAACAGAGAATGACTGCTCCAGGCAAAACTATACCGATCAAGCCTTTAGCCAATACGCCGGCAACCACAAAAAGATAGGTCGCGACTAAGTAACGCTTCGCAAAAAGACCTTTCTCAAGTGCCCAGACAAATTCGGCGGCCATCATAATGGTGAGCGCAATCATACTGGCCACCAACATATCCAGATTGGCAAATTCGGCACTGGCAAAAAAGAAAGGCTGTGTCAGCAGCGCAGCAAAAGCAAATACAGCTGTCTTTCTATCGACATGGCGAGACAGAAACCAAAACAGTCCCAATGCCATCATTAAAGCGGAAAGCAATGGGGCAAAGCGACTGCACAGCAAGGATGGGCCGCAGGCCTTGAAACTTGCCGCTGTCAGCCAATAAAACAAAGGCGGTTTATGGAAATAGGGCAAACCATCCAGGTGTGGCACCAACCAGTCCCCGCTGGTCGCCATCTCCCAGGCAATGCCGACATAGCGCCCCTCATCAGGTAAGGCCAAAGGCCTGCACACGGCAGCGGCCCCTAGCCAGAATATTGTTATGCCTAACCAGACCAGATTC
>DATMSK010000120.1:0-7480 GCA_035565395.1 Methylophilus sp.
ATCACATTTGGGTGCAGCCCATCTTCAATCACCAAATCACTGTGCCCACTCACACCATCCAGAAAAAATGGCACAAATGGTGTTTTGTAGGTTTGCGATAAATCCAGAAACACCTGTTTAAAACCATTAGTGTATTTGGGGCCATAGTTCGGTGGAATGAGCATTCCTAACAAAACGACACGCGCATTAATCTGCTTGCAGGCGGCGATCATTTTTTCGAGGTTATTCTTCATCGCATCTGTTGGTAAGCCGCGCAGGCCATCATTTGCGCCTAGTTCTATCACCACAATACTGGGTTTAAACTGCTGAAGTGCGGCAGGCAAACGGCTGAGTCCGCCAGCGGTTGTTTCACCACTGACACTGGCGTTGGCAACTTCGTAGGGTAATTGGTTGTCTTTTATTCGTTGTGCGACCAGATTGACCCAGCCTTTTTCTTTGGGAATGCCATAGGCGGCGGATAAACTGTCTCCAAACACCAGAATAACCGGTTTGGCTGCAGGCTCAGCCAGGGCGGCATGGGCAAAAAATAGAGTAGTGCAAACGCTTAATATTTTGAGAAAACGGAACATCATTAATGCAAGCCCCTTATGCTGTTGAAGCAGTGTCTTTAAGTAAAACGGTTGTTTCCAATGATACAACAATCCCCATTTTGACTAATTTGAATCTGGTAGTTCCTAAAAAGGAGCGCCTTGCGATCATTGGGAGTTCAGGTTCTGGTAAATCTACCTTGCTGGGTTTGCTGGCGGGGCTGGATATTGCCAGCAGTGGCAAGGTGTTGATTGATGGCAGTGATATTGGCCCGTTGGATGAAGATGGCCGCGCCGCCATTCGCGCCAAGCATATGGGCTTTGTCTTTCAATCGTTTCAATTATTGGGCTCACTGACTGCGTTTGAAAATGTGATGTTGCCGTTGCAGTTGGCGGGTCGCAGTGATGCATCTGCTATCGCGATGTCTGCACTGGAAAGTGTCGGCCTTGCGGCACGCTCAACGCATTATCCAAAACAATTATCTGGTGGTGAACAACAACGGGTGGCGATTGCCAGGGCGTTTGCAGCCAAGCCTTCGATTTTATTTGCCGATGAGCCAACTGGTAATCTGGATGCGGCGACTGGCGAATCTATCATTGAGTTGCTGTTTGACCTGAATTTGAAAAGCGGCACGACTTTGGTGCTGGTGACGCATGATATGAATCTGGCGCGGCGTTGCCAGCGTGTGCTGAATTTGCAGAATGGTCAACTCAAAGAAATTGATATTGCAGACAAAAAAGCAGGGGCGCATTAATGCTGGTGCTCTCTATTGCCTGGCGCCAGTGTAGAAGCCTGTGGTCGTCAGGTGAAATCCGTGTCTTGCTGTTTGCGTTAATTCTAGCGGTGACGGCAACTACTTCAGTCAGTTTTTTCACTGACCGCATCCAATCCGGTATGCAAACCCAGGGCAACGTGCTGCTTGGCGGCGATATAGTGGTGATGTCAGACCATGCCATCCCGGCAAGCTATTTGGCAGAAGCACAAAAGCGGCAATTCCAGACTACGCAGACCATGGAGTTTCCAAGCATGGTACTGAATGGCGAGAGCAGCCAGCTCGCCGAAATCAAGGCGGTGGAATCTGGCTTTCCATTACGCGGTCATTTGACGATTAGTCAATCGGCCTCACGCAAACAACTGGCGACAGACATTCCCGCCAAAGGCACGGTCTGGATAGAGCCTAGCCTGGCAAAAAAACTCGCATTGAATATTGGCGATAGCATCAGCATAGGCGATAGACAGCTCAAGGTTTCGGCCTTATTACTGCTGGAGCCTTCGCGTGGCGGTGATATGTTCAGTATTGCGCCACGGGTGTTTATGAATAGCGCCGATGTCGCGGCGACTGGGTTAATCCAGTTTGGTAGCCGGGTGAAATATCAGCTACTGGTTGCCAACCAAGCGAACGAACAAGACGTAATGCAGGCTTATGCTGACTGGCTGAAACCACAATTAGGCAGAGGCGAGCGTGTAGAAGATGTGCGTAGTGCACGGCCCGAAATGCGCAATGCGCTGGATAAAGCGCAACAATTCCTCGGCATTGCTTCCACCGTTGGCGTGATTCTGGCCATGGTCGCCATGTTGCTGGCGAGCATACCCTATGTGCAAAAAAGCCTGGATACTTATGCGCTGATGCGTTGCTTTGGCGCAACCAAACCACTGATTACGCAGATTCTGCTCTACCAGACGCTGCTTCTGGCGTTGGTTGGTAGTGTCATTGGTTGTGTACTGGGCTTTGCCGCGCAATATGGACTAGCCATCTTCGCTGAGCGCCTGTTTTTGGAGACTTTGCCTAGTCCAGGCTGGATGCCTGTCATCCTGGGTTTTGTCACCGGGTTTGCCACTTTACTCACCGTCGTCTGGCCGCAATTAATGCGCTTGCAAGCGGTGCCGGCATTACGCATTTTGCGGCAGGATCTGGAAGGCAATGTGCGCACCAACGGCCTCGTATTTTTACCCGCATTTCTGGTACTGGCCGGCCTGGTGTTCTGGCATTCTGGGGATATCAAACTGGCGGGCATTGTATTGGCTGCGCTGGTGGCTTTGGTCGTGGTGGCCAGTGTGCTGGCCTTGGCCGGTATGCGGCTGATACGCGCTTTATCCAAACAAGAGGTGGGGGCTTCGCAACGCTTTGGTGTGATTCAACTGGGTTTGATGGGCTTCCGTCGCCGTCCGGCCTTGACCGTGGCGCAAGTGGTCGGTTTGAGCATGGGCTTGATGGCGATTTTATTGCTGGCCTTTGTACGTAATGATTTGCTGAAAAACTGGCAAACCTCGTTACCAGCAGATGCGCCTAACCGCTTTGTGATTAATATCCAGGCCGAGCAGATTCCAGGGATTAATGCGTTACTGACTGAGCAAGGCATTCGCCATGCGGATATTTTCCCCATGGTGCGCGCACGCCTGGAAGCGGTGAATGGCAAACTGATTAGTGCAGCAGATTACTCTGATGATCGCGCAAAGCGCATGGCAGAACGGGAATTCAATTTGTCATGGGCGGCTGAGATGCAGGCGGATAATACATCTGTGGCCGGGCAGTGGTGGCAAGTTGAAGACGCAGGTAAACATCTGTTGTCTTTGGAGCAGGAACTGGCAAAGACGCTAAAACTGAATTTGGGCGATCAACTCACTTATGACGTGGCTGGCACCAAGCTCAACCTGACCATTTCCAACCTGCGTAAGGTAGAGTGGAGCAGCATGCATGTAAATTTCTTCGCCGTGACGCCGCCCAAAGTGCTGGATAACTACGCGGCCAGTTATCTCACCAGCTTCCACCTGCCTGCAGATCAGGAAGAAACCATTAATCGCCTGGTCAAACAGTTTCCTAACCTGACCATTATCAATGTGTCTGCGCTGATGGAGCAGATTCAAACCCTGATTAGCAAAATGAGTTATGCCATCGAGTTTGTATTTGGTTTTAGCTTGTTGGCGGGATTGGCCGTACTTTATGCAGCCCTGATGGCGACGCGTGAGGAACGCGTACGCGAAAGCACGTTGATGCGAGTACTGGGGGCTTCAAGGCGGCAAGTGATCTCTGCCATGCTGGTCGAGTTTGTCAGTGTCGGTTTGCTCGCCAGTGTGGTTGCGATTCTGTTTACCAATATTGCGGCGTATTACCTGGCGACCCTGGTGCTCAAGGTGGATTACCAGTTTAATGCCTGGCTCACTTTGGAAGCCGTGATCGCGGCGATTGTGCTGGTGCCATTGGCCGCCTGGTTGGTAGCGCGACACCAGTTTAATCAACCGCCCAGGGCATTGTTGCAAAGCATATAGGTCAGTAAGCTGTGAGTGTTCCGAGTTAAAATGCGCGCATGATCCCCATTTACCCTGCCAACAGTTTAAGTGACGCGCCCCTGCAGGGCGACGTCACGCTGAGCGGCCTGACTAATCCGCCACCACTGTCGCTCTATATCCATATTCCGTGGTGCGTGCGCAAATGCCCGTATTGCGACTTTAACTCGCATGAAGCGCGGCAAGAGATTCCCGAAGCCGCTTATGTCGATGCCTTGATTGCTGACCTGGAACAAGCCACGCCGCTGGTATGGGGGCGCAAAATACGCAGTGTGTTTTTTGGCGGGGGTACGCCCAGCATTTTTTCCGCCGAAGCGATTGATAAGATACTGAGCCATGTGCGCATGCTGACACCGCTGGAATATGGCGCGGAGGTCACCTTGGAAGCCAACCCCGGCACGGTAGATATCGCCAACTTCAAAGGTTACCGTGATGCAGGCGTGAACCGGGTGTCGCTGGGTATCCAGAGCTTTCAGCCACGATATCTCAAATCCCTAGGCCGTATTCATGATCGTGAACAGGCGCTCGCGGCGGCAGAGTTGGCATTGAACACCTTTGATAAGGTGAATCTGGACGTGATGTATGCCTTGCCAGAGCAAAGCCTGGAAGATGCCTTGAAAGACGCCGAAACCGCCTGCCAGATCAAGCCAGCACATTTGTCGTTTTATCATCTGACGCTGGAGCCGAACACACCGTTTCACCGCACGCCACCCAGCTTGCCGGATGACGATACCAGCGCCACCATGCAGGAAGAAATCGAGAAGATTTTGGCCGCGAATGGTTACCAGCACTACGAAACGTCGGCGTTTGCCCAGCCGGGTCAGCAATGTCAGCACAACCTCAACTATTGGACCTTTGGCGACTATTTAGGCATAGGCGCCGGTGCGCATTCTAAGTTGAGTTTTCACGACAAGATCATTCGCCAGAGCCGGCATAAGCATCCGAAAAGATATCTGGAAGCCATTCAGCAAGGGCAGGTGGTCGATAGTGAATGGCAGATTGGCCGTGAGGACCTGGCGTTTGAATTTATGATGAATGCGTTGCGGTTAGTGGATGGCGTTGAGGCGGGGTTGTTTCAGCAACGGACGGGATTACCATTAAGGACTATTCAGTCGACCTTGCAGGCGGCGCAGCAACAGGGGCTGTTGGCAGAGCAGAGTGGGGTGATTGCACCGACATTGAAGGGGCAGCGGTTTTTGAATGAGTTATTGGGGATGTTTTTGCCGTAACTCTTAGTGGTAGTAAGAGTTTGAAAGAGTGTTTTTCGCTTTTTCAGCGAGTTACTTTTCTTTGCGTGCCCAAAGAACAAGTAACCAAAAGAAAGTGCACCCCAGCTTCCGCTTATTTCCTGCGTTGCTCACCAAAATAAGCGCTCGCAGAACTCATCCTAGCGGCCTGCACAAGACGCAGTCGACCGCGGGATTCGGACAGCCGCTCGCTTCATCTTATTTTGCCTGTGCGACTCGGCGAGTCAGATGGGGACCCGAACACCTACTGTGCGCCATCGATTTGAGGATTTAGCAAAGGACTTTGATTTTTGAACCGTCCAAAATTCCGCAATGTGAGTTTGGCGAGAACCATCCCATTCCATCACGCTGAGTAGCGGAAACAAAATAAGAGTAGAGGGAGCGACTGTCCGAGCTCCGCAACAAGCCACGAATTGTGTGGCTTGTCAGGGCGAGTTTCGTGACCGACTTATTTTGTTGAGCAACGCAAGGGAGCCGAAGGCCGGGATGGCTGGGTGCCGTCTTCTTTGGTTACTTTCTGTGGGGCAAGCAACAGAAAGTAACTCGCCATCAAGGCGAAAAAAGAATTTTGAGGCGTGATAAACCAATCCCTATGACCTAGGCTGCCGCTCTTCCAAAATCCCCCAAACCACACTTAATACCAGCAACAATAACGCACTCACCACAATCACCGCCAATTGCGGTGTTTGATAAAGCCGCTTCACAGGTGTGCGCGCAATTGCTTGTGCATTCGCCTCATAAGTCTCTAACAGGTGTGTCTTGATTGCCGCGAAACGCCTAGTTAGGTTTGTGACAGAAAAAGAATAATCCTTGAACGAAAGCGCGGTAGGTAAGTGCACTGAGGGTAGCGTGAGCTTTGGCAAATGCCAGCCCGAGCTTGGCTGGGTGTCTTGTGTGAGTTGCACACTCATCACCAACCCCGGTGTGACGAACGCCTGCGTATCGACTTCATCGGCTTTTTTAATGCGGTGCGTGAGGGTGTGCAAGGTTTGTGCGTTGGGCACGGCGATGAGTTGCGCGGTTTCACTGCGTTCATCCGGGCGCAGCAGAATGCCGCGACTACGGCTGAGCGTGATGGATTGCTGCACAAAGCGTTGTTGCAATACCGGGCTTTGCGGATAGAGTTTGGCGGCCAGGCTGTTGACGCTTTCGCCAGGCAATAGCGGCCATAACATGGCTTGCTCGTGTTTAGGGTTTGCGATGCCTAACGCTGCTTTTGCCGGCTGGTGCATGCCAGCCCACAAGCTGACGGCTAATATGAGCCCCACCATCATGACCGGGTATGATTTGCGCTTACTCGGTAGATGGTAGCTGTGGGTCATCAGCTGCCTAATTGTTGCCTGGCTTGTGCAATGGCGCGGCGCACTTGTTCTGGTGCGGTGCCGCCGGTATGGTTGCGGCTGGCGACGGAGCCTTCCAGTGTCAGCACTTCAAATACATCTTCCGCAATCGTTGCACTAAATGCCTGTAACTCTGCCAGGCTGAATTCAGCCAGGTCACGGCCAGACTCCACGCCTGCTTTGACGGCATGGGCGACCACTTCATGCGCATCACGGAATGGCATGCCTTTTTTCACCAGGTAATCGGCGAGATCAGTCGCGGTGGCAAAACCTTCCAGTGCGGCCTGGCGCATATTGTCAGCTTTGACGGTGATGCCGCGCAGCATGTCAGCGTAAATCTGCAAGGTCACCAGCAAGGTATCAGCCACATCAAACAGAGGTTCTTTGTCTTCCTGATTGTCTTTGTTGTAAGCCAGTGGCTGGCCTTTCATCAGGGTCAGCAGACCTATCAAATGCCCATACACACGGCCGGTTTTACCGCGCACCAGTTCTGGCACGTCAGGGTTTTTCTTTTGCGGCATGATGGACGAACCGGTGCAGAAGCGATCGGCAATATCAATAAAGCCGAAGCGTGGGCTCATCCATAAAATCAACTCTTCAGAGAAGCGTGACAGGTGCATCATCAGCAATGAGGCAGCGGCATTAAATTCGATGGCGAAGTCGCGGTCAGATACGGCGTCCAGTGAGTTCTGGCACACGCTGTAGAAACCTAGTAATTCAGCCACCAGTTCGCGTTTGATTGGGTAGCTGGTACCGGCCAATGCTGCAGCGCCCAAAGGCAAGCGGTTGATACGTTTACGCGCATCGGCAAAGCGCTCTGCATCGCGGTTGAGCATTTCAAAGTAGGCCATCAGGTGATGACCAAAGGTCACTGGTTGAGCCACTTGTAAATGCGTAAAGCCCGGCATGATAGTGGCCGCGTTTTTTTCAGCTAAATCCAGCAGTGAAGTTTGCAGGGCGCGAATACCTGCAATGGTGTCGTCAACCACGCTACGTAACCATAAGCGCACATCTGTGGCTACCTGGTCATTACGTGATCTGCCTGTGTGTAAGCGTTTACCGGCATCGCCGATTTTTTCT
>DATMSK010000121.1:0-5633 GCA_035565395.1 Methylophilus sp.
GTCCGAATCGACTAGTAAAACTTGTGTTGCGTCGAGAGGTGAGACTATAGCAAACTTACAAAAACAGTGTCAATAGTTATTTGCTAATTTCGTACTTATTGTAGAGCGCAGCATATTTCCCGCCAGACTGGATAAGTTGCTCATGCGTCCCCTCTTCCACGATTTGACCTTGATCCATCACAATGATTCGGCTGGCATGCTGTATGGTTGTCAGGCGGTGAGCAATCATGATCGTGGTTTTACCTAACATAAGTTGGTTGAGTGCAGCTTGTACTTTGTGTTCAGACTCATTATCCAGGGCCGAGGTTGCCTCATCCAGAATCAGGATAGGTGCATTTTTGAGCATTGCGCGTGCGATCGACAGGCGCTGACGCTGCCCCCCTGACAGACGCAGCCCGCGGTCACCAATATGTGTATCCAGCTGCTGTGGCAGTTTCTCAATAAACTCCCAGGCGTAAGCTGCCTTGGCAGCAGCAATCACATCCTCTTTAGAAACTCCTCGCAAACTACCATAAGCGATATTGTGATAGATCGTGTCGTTGAACAACACGGTATCCTGGCTTACCAGAGCAAATTGCTGCCTCAACGCCTGTAATGCTAGCTGCTGGATATCAACGCCATCAATGGTAATGCTGCCATGCCGGATCTCATGAAAGCGTGGCAACAGATTGACCAAGGTTGATTTACCACCTCCCGACATCCCAACCAAGGCAATACTTTCGCCGGCCTTGATAGTCAGGTTGAGATTTTTTAATGCGGCATGCTTGCTATAAGGATATTGGAAGTCGACATTCTGGAATTGAATTTCTTTGATGGTCGCCTTCGGCACCAGCGTACCCAGGTTCATTTCTGCCGGCGCATCCAATACCGCAAAGACGCTCTGGCAGGCAGTCACCGCAATCTGCACATCCTCATTCACTGAGGCAATCGCCTTCACTGGCCCAATCAACATCAGTAAAGCACCAATAAACGCTGCGAACTCACCAGCAGTAAACTGGCCTGCCGAATAATAAATTACCATCCCCAACGCAATCGCTGCCAACATCTCGACAAACATGCTATTGAGTCCGGAGATACGCCCCAGCCGGACCATCATTTGACGATTTTTGCCAACCACACTGCTGAACCGCTCATATTCGTACGCTTCGCCATTAAAAATCTTAACGACACGCTGCCCACTGGCCGCCTCTTCTATGATCTGCGTCATCTCAGACATGCTGGACTGGACCTGCTTGCCAGAATTGCGTAATTTTGGAGTCATCTTTTTGAGATAGCGCGTCATGATGGGAGCCAACATCAAAAAAACCAGTGTGAGCTTCCAGTCCAGATACAACATATACAGCACTATGCCGAGAATGGTCAGGCTGTCGCGAATAGATGAAATAATGACTTTAGTGACAGCACTATATAGTTGCTCGCAATCAAACGTCATTTTAGTGGTGATATTGGCAATGGCATGCTGATCAAAGAAACTGGCAGGCAAGCTCAACATATGGCCAAAAACATGGTTACGCACATCTTCAATCACACGCCGCCCGACAATGCGTATCAAGTAATTGGAGCCAAAGCCAGCCAGCGCCCTGACAAACAACAAGCCACACAACATGGCAGCCAATGTAACGCGGGCACTGGTTTCAGCATGCCCGGCGAACCCCTCGTCAGTGACATGCTTAATCGTGCTCAAAAAACCGGTATTGCTGGCCGAGAGAATCACCAGACAGATCAATGCCGCCGCGAAGATCAACCAATAGGGTTTAATATAGGCCATCAGCCTGGAAAGTTGCGTCCAGGTGCTTTGTGTATCACTCATCATTATTTATAGCCGCCATCATCGACATCACCTGCAACGGACGCATGGGAAGTTTCAGGTTCATTTGATTGATCCTCTAACTGCATCAATAGTGTTTTTAATTTATTCACCACCTTTTGCACTGTAATTCCCCCAATATCCTGGTTCGGATCCTGAATAAAATAGGCCAGTTGTGACCATGGCAGATAGCGTAGCGGAGAGCCAGGCCCAAACAAGGTTAACGTAGGCAAACTGGCCGCGGCAGCCATATGGCCCAGGCCTGAATCGTTACCCAGAAAAAAATGGCATTGTTTCAATAAGGCATAAGACTGCGGCAATGTTAAGCGTCCACAGGCATCGTATACAGGCAATTGGCATTGAACGCTAAATGACTGCGCATATTGCTGATCAGCCTGACTACCAAGCAACACCACCCCATCAAAGTAAGTCGTGAGCGCATTCGCCACAGCGACATATCGCTCTACCGGCCAAATTTTCCCAGAAAAGTTGGCCCCAGGCCCAATAGCCAATAAGCGCCCGGCAGATGGATACTGTGCAGAGACCAAGTATTGATCCTGCTCACTCACCCATAACCTTGCCAAAGGAAGCGCCTGACCGACAAGCGAGCGAATGGCCGCCATATGTTTTTCTACCGAATGAATATGCATACTACTGGCATTGGAACGCTTCTTAAATTTCTGCTTGCCCCGCAGCAAATAGCCAAGAAAGTCTGTACGTAAATCAACGATGATGTCGTAACGCGCCTGCCTTAACTTGCCAATCAGTTGCAGATATCCCTGCCAGCCACTGCTTTTGCTCCGCTCAAAGAGCTGACCTAGATATGGGCAAGGTTTAAACAACGCAGAAGATCGCACATCGCAAACCAGGTCAATACGCGCTTGCGGATAGCGCTGATGTAATGCGGCCAGTACCGGCGTAGTCATGACAGCATCGCCAATATTAGACAAGGTAATCACAAGGATACGTGACACCTTGGGCATAACAGCACTCTCACGCATTTTGTAAACCCAAAGCACCCAATGCGCACTTCAACTGCTGCTGTAACTGCGGCTCACAAAAGTGAGTCCGGTAGAGATCGTACGCCTCGGCCTCTTTATCACGCGAGCACCGTGACCACTGCATCACAGCCTCGGCCAAGGCTACAGGATTGGCCGCGTCAATTTGCCATAGTCCCTTCTCTGGTTCATGGCTGAACTCCACCGGATAGGCGGCACTGGCACGCGTGATTACAGGCCTGGCACACGCCAACGCTTGAAACACTTTATTCGGGATCACTTGCCCGGCTTTTTCAGAATCACTGAACACACCCAACACAATATCCGCCTGCGCAATCCGCCGCGGGAGCTGCGTATAAGGCACGCTCGATTCAAAACGGACGTTAGATAAACCAGCCGCCTGCAACTGCGCACTCGCTTTGGCGGGCCCCTCTCCCAGCAACACCCACTGAATGTGCGACTGACCCGCTGTCATCCTGGCCGCAGCAATCACAATATCGACGCCGTGCAAGGCAATAAAGCTACCATAGAACAATACTTCTATTAACGCAGGCGAACGCTCCGCAACAATCGGCACAAATAAAGGCTGCTCAGCACCCACATAGACACGGGCCGTCTTAACCGATGCCAGTTTAAACCGCTGGATAAACATTTGCCGTTGCGGCTCTGTATCGAGCAAGACCAGATCTACGGCTTGCAGATATTTGGCTTCACGGTTTAATAACCATTTCGCCCGCAAACTGTCGGCTGCATATTTGCGCCGCTCATATACTTGTTTTTGCCAGGCGCTGATTAATGGGTCAAATACTACAGGAATATTTTTTTTACGTGCCCATCGCGTCGCGGCAGCCACATCGCGATGCCGGAAACAAGGCACCCAGACCAGATCGGCCACCAGCCCTTTAAGCTGTACTTCAATATCGGCCAGCGCACTGATACGCGGAGCAAAATCGATCAACTCATAGCCCAGCGACTGTAATAACCGCCGGCAAATACGATTTCTGGAATAGTTGAGGTCAGACCGCCCCCACCAAAGCACTTTAGGCATCTAGCGCCCCTGAAACGGGCAAATGTGACAGCAATTGCGATGGAGATAACTGGCGCATGCAGGAATGATGGCTGCATTGCTTGGCATAACAGTTCTTACACGGGACATCCAGTTGCAGCGCAATGACCTGCGAACCAGGCGGCTTGACGCGTAACGGGTTAGTCGGGCCGCAAATCACAGTCATTGGGGTCTTGGTCGCTGCAGCCAGATGCGCAGTGCCTGTATCATTTGCCACAATATATTTAGCTTGCCCGCATATCACAGGCACCTCGAGCAAACTGGTTTGCCCGCACAAATTCACCACCTGTTGCGGATGCTGGCTGGCAATCGCCGAACACTCTTCGGCCTCATCACGCCCACCCAATAACACCACGCGTTCGCCTTGCTGGATACACTTTTCAGCCAGTGCAGAATAATGTGCACCTCCCCAGCGCTTGGTGAGGCCACCTGCATGACTACCGCACAGAAAAACCGCAAATGATTTAGGCGCTAACCCATGTTGCGCCAATAACAGCTCGGCAGAGTCTACTGCCGATGATGAGATATACAGCTTGGGGCCATTGGTCGACGTCGGGATGCCTGCAGATAGCAACGTTTGCTGCATGATCTGAAAGCTGTGTGCTTGTGGCAAACGCTGCGGCTGCCTAACCGTGTACGGAAACTGCGGATGATTGCCGACTAATAACCTTGGAGCTTTGCCCATCAACCTGAGCATGGTCAGTAAACTGCGACTCTTGTCATTAGTCTGCAAATCAATAATCAAATCGTACTGCATCGCAACTACTTCAGTTAGCCACTGTCGATACGCACGCCAGCGCCCTGGCCTTTGTTGCAGGTTGACACACCAGATACGACTAAACCTGGGATCATGCGCAAATAGTGACTGCCAGGCTGGCATGGTATTCAGGTGTAATTCCGCCTGTGGAAATGCCTGGCGAATATCTTCCATGATTGCCGTGCTGATGACGATATCGCCCATGCCACCCCATTTGATAATCAGGATACGCTTGATAGACGGATTGCGCGGCAAGTCATTCACAATGGTGAGATCAAGACTGGCTGCAAAGCAGTCCGCATCCTGGTAGGTCACCAGCTTAGGCGTCATGATTGTTACCTTCCAGACTGGCAATGAAGGCACACACCAGCAACATGAGTACTGGAAACCACCATGCAACCAACATGGGTTGGGTGGTATTGATCGGGAAATAAATAACCATCAATGGTAGGGCATACGGCCATGCCTGATGCTGGTTGGTGATCGCTGCCTGCCTGAACCAGCGGACGCACAGCACCATAATCGCCAGCAACCCAAAGCCGCCGACCAACCCGGTCTCAGCCAGCCACTCGACATAAATATGATGTGTATGGGTTGGATTGGCGACAAAAGGGTCATCGGCGCGACTGGAGTACTGCTGATAAGCGCGCTTGTAATTATTACTGCCGACGCCAGTGAGAGGTTCAGCCTGCCACATATGTAGGCCAGTTTCCCACAAGTTCAGGCGGTAACTGAGTGCATGATTGGCTCTATCAAATAGCGATTGGTTATTTGCGGTAATCGCCTGCGTATTGGCCAGCTTGTATTTTGCCAACGAGGGATTTAACAGACTGGAGAAGATGGCGACCAATAACGGCACCGACAACACAATCAACCAGATTTTCCAGCCAGGTTGGCAACGCCACAATCCCAGCAATAGCATCAAGCTGTAAATATAGAGGTAGCCGCGTGCGCCTGACAACGCAATCACGACCCCTGCGCCTAGCAGCAACCCCCAGGCCAGCC
>DATMSK010000122.1:0-6637 GCA_035565395.1 Methylophilus sp.
TCCACTCACATTCATTATGACGATTAAACGCGCGCTTATCAGTGTTTCCGATAAAACCGGTGTACTAGAACTGGCACAATCCCTGCACCAGCTTGGTGTAGAAATTCTTTCTACTGGCGGTACCGCCAAACTGTTCCGTGACAACAACATTCCTGTCAAGGAAGTCAGCGACTTTACCGGATTTCCTGAAATGCTGGATGGCCGCGTCAAAACCTTGCACCCGAAAGTGCATGGTGGTTTGCTGGGTCGTCGCGACCTGCCGGAACACGTTGCCGCCATGCAGCAATATGGCATTGAAAACATCGACTTACTGGCGGTCAATCTCTATCCGTTTGAGGCAACCGTGGCCAAGCCAAACTGCACGCTGGAAGACGCGATTGAAAATATCGACATCGGCGGTCCGGCCATGGTGCGCTCTGCTGCTAAAAACTGGAACGATGTCGCCGTACTCACTGACGCCGCACAATATGGCGAAGTCGTCAGCGAATTAAAATCCAACAATGGTGTGGTTTCAAAAGCTACCCGCTTCAAACTGTCTGTCGCGGCATTCAACCGGATTGCGCAATACGATGCGGCCATCAGCAACTACTTGTCCGCCATCGACTTTGCTGAGACCGAATCAGCTGGCAAACCAGTATTGAGCCAGTTCCCAGGCCAGATGAACAGCAACTTTGTCAAAGTACAAGACCTGCGCTACGGTGAAAATAGCCACCAGCAAGCGGCGTTTTACCGTGACCTCTACCCTGCCCCTGGCAGCCTGGCAACAGCACAACAACTACAAGGTAAAGAACTCAGCTACAACAATATCGCTGATGCCGATGCCGCCTGGGAAGCCGTCAAATCCTTCACCGGCCCGGCTTGCGTGATTGTCAAACATGCCAATCCTTGCGGTGTAGCTGTGGGTGTACATGCATTAGAAGCCTATAGTAAAGCGTTCAAAACCGACCCAACCTCTGCTTTTGGCGGCATTATCGCTTTCAATACCACGCTGGATGGCGCTGCCGCTGAGGCTGTTTCCAAACAGTTTGTAGAAGTATTGATCGCCCCTGACTTTACGCCTGAAGCTCTGGCCATTTTCAGTGCCAAGGCCAATGTGCGCGTACTGAAAATTGCTTTACCACAAGGTGGTAACACGGCCTGGGAACAAGGCCGCAATGCGGTTGATTCCAAACGTGTCGGTTCCGGCATCTTGTTGCAATCTGCCGATAACCACGAAATGCAATTGGCCGACCTGAAAGTCGTCACAAAATTACACCCCACACCAGCGCAAATGCAAGACCTGCTATTTGCCTGGAATGTGGCGAAATATGTGAAATCCAATGCCATTGTTTTCTGTGGCAACGGCATGACATTGGGGGTAGGTGCAGGCCAGATGAGCCGCGTCGACAGCACCAAGATTGCTGCCATCAAGGCACAAAATGCGGGCTTGAGCCTGCAAGGTTCTGTCGTTGCTTCTGATGCCTTCTTCCCATTCCGCGACGGTGTAGATGTTTTGGCAGACGCTGGTGCAAGCTGCGTCATTCATCCAGGTGGTAGCATGCGCGATGAAGAAGTGATCGCTGCTGCCGATGAGCGTGGCCTGGCGATGGTCGTCACAGGTATCCGCCACTTCAGACATTAATTAACCTTGCCATCGCGGTCATTAAGGCGATGCCACTTCATGCAGCTATGATGTGAGCCCCTTCTGCACCACGATGGCCTTAACATTTAGGCACTTAATCTTATGAAAATTTTAGTGATTGGTTCAGGTGGCCGCGAGCATGCGCTGGCCTGGAAGGTTTCACATAACAAGGAAGTCAGTCGTGTTTATGTGGCACCTGGCAACGCTGGTACAGCCACCAACCCAGACATGATCAATGTGCCTCTGACCAAAGTCGAAGACCTGGTCAAATTTGCGGAAGATGAACAAATTGCACTGACCATCGTTGGCCCGGAAGCGCCTTTGTCACAAGGCGTCGTCGACGCATTCCGTGCTGCTGACCTGAAAATCTTTGGACCGACCAAAGCCGCGGCGCAACTTGAAAGCTCCAAGGACTTTGCCAAAGCTTTCATGTTCCGTCATGACATCCCAACCGCAAAATACCAGACGTTTAGTGACGTCACGCAAGCACATGCTTATCTCGATGCCAACGGCGCACCGATTGTGATTAAAGCCGATGGCCTGGCTGCCGGTAAAGGCGTTGTCGTTGCCATGACACAGGAAGAAGCACATGCGGCAGTGGACGCCATGCTATCTGATAACAAATTAGGTGATGCCGGTGCGCGCGTGGTCATTGAAGAGTTTTTGGTCGGCGAAGAAGCCAGTTTTATGGTGATGGTCGATGGCAAAAACATCCTGCCCTTAGCCACCAGTCAAGATCACAAACGCCTGCTGGACGCCGACCAAGGCCCTAACACGGGCGGCATGGGCGCTTATTCTCCCGCACCCGTGGTCACGCCTGACATCCACGCCAAAGTGATGCGTGAGATCATCGTACCTACCGTTGAAGGCATGGCTAAAGACGGCATTCCCTACACCGGCTTCCTCTATGCAGGCCTCATGATCACGCCTGCAGGTGACGTCAAAACCCTGGAATTCAACTGCCGCATGGGCGATCCGGAAACACAACCGATCATGATGCGCCTGAAATCAGACCTGGTGGAATTGGCTGAGCACGCCGTCAATGGCACCCTGGACCAGGCCAAAGCTGAATGGGACTGGCGCTTTGCCTTAGGCGTAGTGATGGCAAGTGCAAACTACCCAGAGACCCCAAAGCTGGGCGATGAAATTACCGGCCTGCCAAAAGATGTGCAAGATGGCCATGTGTTCCATGCTGGCACCATACTCAAAGATGGCAAAGTGGTGACCAGTGGTGGCCGCGTACTTTGTGTGACAGCGCTCGGTGAAACCGTCAAGTTTGCACAACAGCAGGCATACAAGATACTGGAACAAATCCAGTTCGACGGTGCTCAGTATCGTAAAGATATCGGTTACCGCGCCATCAAAAACTAAGACGTACAAAAGCCAATAGCCATGACAGAGCAGATCCAACCGCAAGCCGTCTTTGATTACCTGCAAGGGTTACAGGCACGTATTGTTGAGGCCATCGAACTGGTCGACGGAAAAACCTTTCTGCAGGATAGCTGGCAGCGCCCCGAAGGGGGTGGCGGCAATTCGTGCCTACTCGAAGGTGGCAACGTCTTCGAACGCGCCGGGGTTGGATTCTCACATGTCCTGGGTAACAAGTTACCGCCTGCGGCAAGCGTCGCCCATCCCGAAGCTGCTGGCAGGCCTTGGGAAGCCATGGGCGTGTCCCTGGTTTTTCATCCACACAATCCCTATGTCCCCACAGTTCACATGAATGTGCGCTTCTTTGTCGCCAAGGCACAACACGCTGGAGAACAGGATATCTGGTGGTTTGGTGGCGGCATGGATCTCACACCTTATTACGGTTTTGAGGATGACTGCATTCACTTTCACCGTGTGAACAAAGAGGCTCTGGCACCATTTGGCGCGGACTACTATCGTCACTTTAAAAAAGCATGTGATACATACTTTTACCTCAAACACCGCAAAGAACCGCGCGGCATTGGTGGTGTGTTCTTTGATGATTTTAGCGAGTTAGGGTTTGACAAGAGCTTTGCCTTACAACGTGCCGTTGGCGATGCTTTCATCAATGCCTATTTGCCAATCGTGCAACGCCGTAAGGATACGGCTTACGGTGAGCGCGAACGTGACTTTCAGGCTTACCGCCGTGGCCGTTACGTCGAATTTAACCTGATTTTTGACCGCGGTACCATTTTTGGACTGCAGTCGAATGGCCGTACCGAATCCATACTGCTATCCATGCCGCCCGTGGTGAAATGGCGCTATGACTGGAAGCCGGAGGCCACCAGCGCAGAAGCCAAACTGTATAGTGACTTTTTGATTGAGAAAGACTGGGTGTAACCATGCATGTTTCAGTAGAAGCCAGACAACAAGCACAAGCGTTACTGGATTTTATTGATCGTAGCCCCAGTCCCTGGCACGCAGTAGAAACCGTGGCGGACCAGCTAAAGGCACATGGCTTTAAAAACCTGCGTGAAAACGAACCCTGGCAGTTTAAACAGGGAGGCAAATATTTTGTCGTGCGCGATGGCGGCTCAATCATTGCGTTTGTATTGGGTCAGGCGCCCTTAGCTGACGATGGCTTCCGCATCGTGGGGGCGCATACAGATTCTCCAGGCCTACGCCTGAAACCCAAAGCGGCTTACAGCACAGAAGGTTTAGCGCAGTTAGGTGTGGAAGTCTATGGTGGGCCCATCCTGGCCACATTTACTGATCGAGACCTGAGTCTCGCCGGGCGCGTGGTGATTCAGACCGCGCAGGGCTTGGAAAGCCGCCTGGTCAGAATTGATCAAGCCATTGCCCGCCTGCCTAACCTCGCAATTCACATGAACCGCGAAGTGAACGAAAAAGGCCTGGTGCTCAATAAGCAAACCGGGCTACCTCTGATTTTTGGCCATGCAGCCAATACCGATAGCGCCAAGCAATTACTCCATGAAACATTGGCGGGCAAACTGGCGATCCCTGCCTCCGCGATTGTCAGTTGGGATCTCGCTTTTTACGATATTCAAAAAGGCAGCTTCTGGGGGGTAGAACAAGAGTTTATTGCCAATAGCCAACTGGACAATCTGGCCTCATGCCATGCTGCACTGGCCGCGCTATTAAGCACCGAAACGCCGCAGGCGACCTCTATTTGTGCATTGTTTGATCACGAAGAAGTCGGCTCTGAAAGTTCTACTGGCGCCGGCGGCAGCTTTTTGCTGGATGTGATTGAGCGGATTTGCCACAGTACAGGGCTCACGCAAGAAGACAAGCTGCGCAGTTTTGCCAGTAGCTTTTTTATCAGTGCCGATATGGCACATGCTTTCCACCCCAATCATGCCGGCAGCTATGAACCGTGCCATCATGTACAGGTTAATCAGGGTCCGGTCATTAAAACCAACGCCAACCAGCGTTATAGCACCAATGCAGTCACGGCTGCGCGCTTTATCCAGTTATGCGAAAAAGCAGGCGCACCCTACCAGCAATACGCACACCGCACGGATTTAGGCTGCGGCAGTACCATAGGCCCAATCATGGCGGCGCAACTGGGCATTGCCACGGTAGATGTTGGCAACCCGATGTGGGCCATGCACAGCATTCGTGAAAGCGCAGGCGTGCTTGACCATAACCACATGATTGCCACCTTGCAGCAACATTACGCCAGTTAATCCCGCCGCAGCATTGACGCTGGTACAGCGATTGCTTTACCCTAAGCAAATTAGGGGAGAATCGATTAATGTTAAAGCAATTATTGCGCAAAAAACCAATTCAACCGCATGCGCATACAGGCCTGAAAAAATGTTTAACCGCTTTCGACCTGGCTTTATTAGGCATAGGGGGCGCCATCGGCACAGGCATTTTTGTCTTAACCGGCATTGCAGCCGCGACCCAGTCTGGCCCAGCAGTTGTGATTTCATTCATTATTGCCGCCATCGCCGCCGCTTTCGCCGCACTCTCCTATGCAGAATTGTCCTCCTCTATTGGCGGTTCAGGTAGCGCCTATGGCTATAGCTATGTTGCCTTTGGCGAATTTGCCGCCTGGATGATGGGCTGGATGTTGTTACTCGAATATGGTGTCGGTGCTGCCGCGGTTGCCAATGGTTGGGCAGGCTACTTTGTCAACACCCTCAGTAACCTTGGTCTGCATTTACCCGAGCACCTGACCAAAGCCCCGGTACTGGGCGGGTCGATCAACCTCCCTGCTTTTGCCATTATCTGGATATTGACCCTACTGCTGATGGTAGGCGTGAAGGAAAGTGCCCGCGCCAACAATATCATGGTGATTATCAAGCTCTCTACCATTGCGATCTTCCTGGCTTTATCCGTTGGTCACATTAGCACCTCCAACTGGCAACCATTCATGCCGTTCGGCTGGTTTGAAACCCTCGATAATGGCAAGAATATTGGCGTATTGGCTGGTGCATCACTGGTATTCTTTGCCTATTTTGGTTTTGATGCAGTCTCAACCGCTGCCGAAGAGTGTCAGCAACCTCAGCGTGACCTGCCTATTGGCCTGATTGCCTCACTGACCTTTTGCACGATTATCTATATTATTGTTTCCGGCACGCTCACCGGCGTCATTCCCTATACCGAACTCAACACCTCATCCCCCGTCGCTTACGCATTGACCAAACTGGGATACACCTGGTCATCCACCCTGGTCGCCACGGGCGTACTGGCTGGTTTGATCACGGTATTACTCGTTCTACTGTATGGATTGACCAGGATTTTATTTGCCATGAGCCGTGATGGTCTGATTTCTCCAGTATTCTCTACCGTCAACCCGGACCGCCAAACGCCCAGCAAGATCATTCTCATGTGCGGGTTTGTCGTGTCTATTGTCGCCGGATTTATTCCGCTGGGAGAACTGGCAGAAACAGTCAATATTGGTACCTTGGCCAGCTTTATCATGGTCTGTATCGGGGTAATCCGCTTGCGGCAAACGCATCCAGACCTTCCACGGCCGTTTAAGAACCCATTTAATCCACTGATTCCCCTTGGTGGTGTGGCCAGTTGTGCTGCACTCATGTCTTTTTTACCAGCAGAAACCTGGCATCGCTTTCTCACCTG
>DATMSK010000123.1:0-3200 GCA_035565395.1 Methylophilus sp.
ATCATCACGACCTCAAGCCTTTGTTGCAAGAGGCGGATGACCGCGAGCAGCTACAGCAATGCTGGTCTGCGGTTGCCCCGGAATTCTCCAGGCTTTCGCATGTGCTGGCTTCATATGACGGCACCCTGACGATTGCTGTGCAATCAGGCGCAGTAGCCAGCAGGATCAGGCTCATGGAAGCCCAACTCTTGCGAAACATCCGGGATTTTTGCCAAAATTCCCGGAAAATCAAAGGGTTAAACCTTAGCGCAATTAAGGTTAAAGTGCAAGTAAAATCTCGCCCACAAAGCAAACATAAACGTATAAAACCGCCTTCAAATCGCGCTTTAAACACGCTGGAAACCTATGCAAACGAGGTTAATAATCCGGCACTGGAAACCGCGTTACGTCACTTTATTGACCATCAGCGTCACGATTAATCCTGCTCTTTTTCGATGCAAAAACTGCGCTAAAAACGTGCTTGTAGACGCACTTTAATAGTGCAATAATGCCCCCAACCAGTTACATTTTATTTACAAATCCAGTAACAGGTTAAACAGAGTCATTACGTTCAACGCAGTTTCATCAGGAACAGGAGAAGTCATGTCAGTCGCACTAATGTTAGCCATAGGTGCAGCAGTTTTGGCAGTACTCTATGGTGTAGTAATGAGCAAATGGATTTCCGGTTTACCCGCAGGCAACGCACGCATGCAAGAAATTGCGGGGGCCATTCAACAAGGCGCCGCGGCCTATCTGGCAAGACAATATAAAACCATCGCGCTGGTGGGTGTAGTGCTGGCCATTTTAATCGGTATTTTCTTAAGCCCGCAAACCGCCATTGGCTTTGTGCTCGGCGCTGTCCTGTCAGGTGCCTGTGGCTTTATTGGCATGAACGTCTCGGTTAAAGCCAATGTAAGGACTGCACAAGCAGCCACCCATGGCATAGGGCCTGCACTGGACGTTGCCTTTAAAGGCGGCGCCATTACTGGCATGTTAGTGGTTGGCTTGGGATTATTAGGCGTGACTGGTTTCTACATTTACCTGGGTGCCGAACAAGCAGCTGACTTAAACCCATTGATTGGCCTGGCATTCGGCTCTTCATTGATCTCTATCTTTGCCCGGCTTGGTGGCGGAATTTTTACCAAGGGTGCAGATGTCGGCGCCGACCTGGTCGGTAAAGTGGAAGCAGGCATCCCTGAAGACGACCCACGCAACCCCGCGGTCATTGCCGACAATGTTGGTGACAACGTAGGCGACTGTGCAGGCATGGCGGCCGACTTGTTTGAGACTTATGCCGTCACACTGATCGCTACCATGGTACTTGGTGGACTGATGGCCGCTGAAGCAGGTGCCAGCGGTGTGATTTATCCGTTACTGCTTGGTGCCGTGTCTATCGTTGCCTCAATCATTGGCTGTTTTTTTGTCAAAGCATCGCCCGGCATGAAAAATGTAATGCCTGCGCTTTATAAAGGGTTAGCGGTGGCTGGCGTACTGTCATTGATCGCTTTCTACTTTGTGACCCAATATGTATTTCCACAAGGCTATACGCACGGTGAAGTCACCGTTTCCAGCGACGCTCTGTTCGGCGCATGTGCGGTTGGCTTGATACTTACCGCAGCGCTAGTCTGGATTACTGAATACTATACTGGCACCGATTACGCGCCGGTAAAACATGTGGCACAAGCGTCCACGACCGGCCATGCGACCAATATTATTGCCGGCATAGGGGTATCGATGAAATCTACTGCATTGCCTGTCATTTCCGTTTGTATCGCGATCTATGTCGCCTTTCACCTGGCCGGCTTGTATGGCGTAGCAATTGCCGCGATGGCGATGCTCAGCATGGCAGGCATCGTGGTCGCGCTGGACGCTTACGGCCCGATCACAGATAACGCAGGAGGCATTGCCGAGATGTCAGAATTACCCAGTAGCGTGCGTGACGTGACAGACCCGCTTGATGCCGTCGGCAACACTACCAAAGCTGTCACAAAAGGCTATGCTATTGGTTCAGCAGGGCTGGCATCTTTGGTGCTGTTTGCAGATTACACCCACAAACTGGAAGGTGCGGGCATCACTGCCAGTTTTGATTTAAGCGACCCGAAAGTAATTATTGGCCTGTTTATTGGGGGGCTGATCCCTTTCCTATTTGCCGCCATGGCCATGGAAGCCGTTGGCCGTGCAGCGGGCAGTGTCGTTGAAGAAGTACGTCGCCAGTTCCGCGAAATCAAAGGCATTATGGAAGGTACAGCCAAACCGGAATATGGCAAGGCTGTGGATATGCTGACCAGCGCCGCCATCAAGGAAATGATGTTGCCATCCTTGCTGCCCGTCGCGGCGCCTATTTTGGTCGGCATTTTTCTGGGCCCAGTCGCCCTTGGAGGCTTATTGATGGGCACCATCGTCACCGGCTTGTTTGTCGCGATTTCCATGTGTACGGGTGGCGGCGCCTGGGACAATGCCAAGAAATACATCGAAGACGGTCATCACGGCGGCAAAGGCTCGGATGCCCATAAGGCTGCAGTCACCGGCGATACTGTTGGCGACCCTTATAAAGATACGGCTGGCCCAGCCGTGAACCCGTTGATTAAAATTATCAACATTGTAGCCTTGCTGATTGTGCCCTTACTGCATTAGGCGGAGTTACAGGTAATAAAAAAGTCGGCTAAGGCCGACTTTTTTATGATGCTCAACGAACAGCAATTAGAACGCAGGCTTCACTTCAGCCTCGTTATAACGGGTAACACCATCGGTAATTTCCTTGTGCGCATCTTCGATGCCCACCCAGCCTTCGATTTTCACCCATTTACCTTTATCCAGGTCTTTATAGTGCTCAAAGAAGTGTGCAATCATGTCCAGGCGCCAAGGCGAAACATCGCTCAATGTTTTCTGGTAGGCATACAAGCCACATACTTTTTCGATAGGCACTGCCAACACTTTGGCATCACCACCGGCTTCATCTGTCATTTTCAACATACCTAACGCACGGCAACGCACTACAACACCTGGCAATAATGGTACAGGTGTGATCACCAGCACATCTACCGGGTCTCCATCGTCGCCCAGCGTGTGTGGAATATAACCATAGTTACATGGATATTGCATGGATGTACCCATGAAACGATCCACAAACAGCGCACCACTCTCTTTATCTACTTCATATTTCACCGGGTCGCCGTTGGCCGGAATTTCGATAATGACGTTAAAGTCGTGCGGCAAATCTT
>DATMSK010000124.1:0-4576 GCA_035565395.1 Methylophilus sp.
CTTAAAGACCAATAAAATAAGGCATATACAAAAACAAAATGTATATGCCTTTGTATATGCCTTAGCATGATTTCAGTAAATTACTGGAGATTGATATCGAGGTAAGTTATTGATTTTATTGGTCGGGACGGTGTGATTCGAACACACGACCCCTTGCACCCCATGCAAGTGCGCTACCAGGCTGCGCTACGCCCCGACGTTTGACTCGAGCAGGAACCCACTCGAAAAGAAGGCTGCATTATAAAGCAAAACCGCATATTCGCTAAGCAGAATATGCGGTTTTATAGGCTTGCAAGCTAGTTCAGGCGGTGACTTTTAGAAGTTGAAGTACCTGTTGAATTTGCTCTCTGAGTGCAACGACATCAACCACTGGAAGACGTATATCTTCCGGTATCAGTGGTTGTGTATTCTGGCTTACCGGGCTGGAAATCTCAGCAGCTGAGCGTGCTGGTTTTTCTGCTTTTTCATCTACCCCATCCAAGCGATTGCGCGCACCACTGATGGTAAAACCTTGTTCATACAAAAGCTCTCGGATTTTACGGATCAACAAGACTTCGTGATGTTGGTAGTAGCGACGATTACCACGTCGTTTGACAGGCTTGAGCTGGGTAAATTCTTGCTCCCAGTACCGCAAGACATGTGGCTTAACCCCACACAACTCACTGACTTCACCAATGGTGAAGTAGCGCTTGGCTGGGATAGGCGGCAACGTCACTTTTTGCGTTTCTAGCATGGCGTGTGATTAGATCAGGCTTGTGCTTGCAGTGGTTGTTCGGCGTAGTGTTCCTCCACGCGCAATTTTAATTTTTGACTGGCGTGGAACGTCACGACACGACGTGCAGAGATTGGGATTTCTTCGCCAGTTTTTGGGTTACGGCCAGGACGTTCGGATTTAGTACGCAATTCAAAATTACCAAAACCGGACAGCTTGACGCTATCACCTTGTTCCAGTGCATTGCGAACTTCTTCAAAAAACGCTTCCACCATGTCTTTGGCTTCACGCTTGTTCAGCCCGACTTGTTCAAACAACAAATCGGCCAAGTCAGCTTTTGTGAGTGTCATTAACGATCCCCTGAACCTTCTTATTATGCGAGATGACGCTTGTGTTGTATCAACTGTTATCCTTGGTGTTACCCAACGACTATCTTAGCGATGCAGCAAATTTGGATGACCAGTTGTTGAGGATCTGTGCCACGATAGTATCCACTTCCTCATCGACCATGGTCTTGCAAGTATCTTGCATAAGTACAAGAAATGCAAGGCTTTTTTTGTTTTCGGGCACACCTTTACCATGATAAACATCGAACAATTTTACCGTTTGTAACTGCGGAATTTGCTCGGCAATAATCGCATCAATCATGGCTTGTGCAGAAACATTTTGATCAACGATTACGGCCAAATCGCGACGTACTGGCAAGAATTTGCTGACCTCTGTATACGCAGGTACTTGGGTTGCCAACGCAGCATGTGCATCCAGTTCGAACAAGTAACAGGCACTGGTCAATCCATATTGCTGCTGCCATTGCGGATGCAATTTACCCAACCAGCCGACCGCTTTGTCACCCAGGTAAATACGGGCGGATTGGCCGGGATGCAAAGCCGGATGCTGCCCGACCACAAAACGTATAGGCTGGGCAAACAAAGCCTCCACATGCGCTTTAGCATCATAAAAATCAAAGGCACGCGTCTCAGCAGACCATTGTTCAGGCTGTACGTTACCGTAAACCAGGCCCGACAAGGTTAATGTTTCAACAAAGCTTTGCGCAGCCTTTTCGTAGCGTGCGCCTAACTCAAACAGCATGGCACGTGCTTGTTGACGCTTGAGGTTGTAATCCAGGGCATCCAGCAAACCACCCCATAATCCTGAACGCATGACGCTCAGATTGCTTGCAATTGGGTTTTTAAGGGCGATTGGCTGGTTGTTGCCATACAGATCGTGCTCCCAATTGGCATCCACAAAGCTGTAGGTCACCACTTCTTGATAGCCTTGATTGACCATCACATCGCGCAGCCAGTGCTTGCTACGTGTCGCTTCAGGTGAAACCAGCATGCCTTGTGGTGCGACTGGAGTCAGTGCAGGGATGTGCTCATAGCCATGCAAGCGCGCGACTTCTTCAATCAGGTCTTCTTCGCGTGCAATATCAAACCTGAAAGTAGGCGCACTGACATTAAACACACCATTCGCTTCGGTATACACAAATCCCAACTGGGCCAGCAACTGACCCACTTGTGTCAGGCTAATATCAATCCCCAGAATAGAGCGCAGATAACTATGACGCAGGCTCACTTGCTTGCGTACTGGCAACTGGGCAGTCACTGCAGTGATTGTGCCGGCCTGACCACCACAAATTTCTAGCACCAGTGCAGTCGCACGTTCCAACGCGTTCAGGGTATTACCAAAATCCACGCCGCGTTCAAAACGATAAGAAGAGTCTGTGCTCAAACCTAAACGACGGGCCTTGCCTGCCATCACATCTGGCGTAAAGAAAGCGCTTTCGAGGAAAATTGCTTGTGTGGCATCAGTCACAGAGCTTGGTTTACCGCCCATCACACCCGCCAGCGCAACAGGTCCATTGCCATCAGCAATCACCAGATCATCCGCTTTCAGTGTCACTTCGGTATCATTCAGCAATGTGAGTTTTTCACCAGCGTTAGCAAAGCGTACTTGCACATCGCCTTGCAGCAGCGCATAGTCAAACGCGTGCATAGGCTGGCCGAGTTCAAGTAATACATAATTGGTGATATCGACCAAGGCACTGATACTGCGGATGCCGCTACGCTCCAAACGGCGCACCATCCAATCGGGCGCCTTGGCTTGGGCATTCACACCTTCGATCACGCGGCCATAATAAGCCGGGCAAGCTGCTGCAGCATTGAGGTTCACGGCCTTTGTCAGCTGACTGCCAATCGCAGCCGTAACAATCTCAGGCACGGTCATTGGCGCGCCTGTCATGGCAACCACATCGCGGGCAATGCCGACGATGCTCAGGCAATCCGCACGGTTAGGGGTTAGCTTTAATGTATAGGTATGATCGTTCAAATTCAGATATTCGCGGATATCCTGACCAACAGGGGCATCTGCTGGCAACTCCAAAATACCATTGGCTTCTGTCGCAATGCCCAGTTCTTTGGCAGAGCACATCATACCAAATGACTCTACCCCGCGCACCTTGGCTTGCTTGATCTGAAACCCAGGCAACTCGGCGCCTACCAATGCACAAGGTGCTTTCAAACCAGCACGGGCATTCGGTGCACCACAGACGATCTGCAGCACCTCTTCGCCCACTTTTACTTTACACACCTGCAGGCGATCCGCATCCGGATGCTTGGCAGTTTCCAGAATCTCAGCCACCACCACACGGCTAAAAGCAGGGGCTACTGGCGTGAGCTCTTCCACCTCGAGACCGGCCATGGTCAACGCGTGACCAAGCTGCGCGGTATCCAGTGATGGATTCACCATGGAACGTAACCATTGTTCGGAGAACTGCATATGTGTCTAACCCTGTAAAATCGGTGTTTAAAGTGGACTATCGATTGTGTTATTTAATAAACTGCTGCAAGAAACGCAGGTCATTATTAAAGAAATGACGCAGGTCGTTGACGCCGTATCGCAGCATGGCCAATCGCTCTACGCCTAAGCCAAAAGCAAAGCCACGATATTGATTGCTATCGATATTCACGTGCTTGAGCACCTCAGGGTGCACCATGCCACAACCGCCAATCTCCAGCCAACCACCATTCCAGCTCATGTCCATTTCAGCCGAAGGCTCTGTAAACGGGAAGAAAGATGGGCGGAAGCGTACGGTTAAATCATCACGCTCAAAGAATTTTTGCAGGAAATCCTGCACTACGCCTTTTAAGTTGGCAAAACTGATCTGTTCATCCACCCACAATCCTTCCACCTGATGGAACATGGGCGAATGTGTCGCATCGGAGTCCACGCGGTAAACACGACCTGGCGCAATAATTTTCAAAGGTGGTGTATTGTTTTCCATGTAGTGCACTTGCACAGGCGACGTATGCGTGCGTAACACGTGCTCCATGCTGTCATTGCCGCTGTCTACATAAAAAGTATCGTGCATGGCACGCGCAGGATGATTATCGGGGATATTCAGCGCAGTGAAATTATAAAAATCAGTTTCAATTTCAGGGCCATCAGCCACACTGAAACCAATCGAATGGAATAGCTCCTCTACACGACGCAGCGTGAGTGTCACCGGATGCAAGCCACCAGCAGATTGCGCACGTGCCGGCAAGGTCACGTCTATGGTCTCGCTCGCTAGCTGTTTGGCCTGTGCGGCGGCCAGAATACCATCACGGCGCGCATTCAGCGCTTGCTCTACTGCCTGCTTCACTACATTAATCGCAGCACCTGCAGTCGGACGCTCTTCAGCAGTCAGTTTACCCAAGCTTTTCAAGGCTTCGGTCAGCGCGCCAGATTTCCCCAGGTATTTGGCTTTGGCGTTTTCCAGGGCAGGAACATCATGACAAGCCGCAAAGTCTTGTTCGGCTTCTGCGATTAAATGATTGAGATCAGCCATCGTGCGTATTCTTCAAGTTTTAAGTAACATTAAAA
>DATMSK010000125.1:0-9184 GCA_035565395.1 Methylophilus sp.
CTACAAAATCCTGTTTTAATTGCTGTGCACGGTCCTCTGTATAGTCGGCCACGTGATGGCGCAGATTGAAAAGATTATCTTTCAGCGCCGCCACCTTGCGATTCAGAAATAAAACAGCAGCAAATTTCAAGAGGTTTACCCACATAGCTTTCCTAGCTTATTCACGACGTTTGGAACCTAGCAGGTATCCTATCAGTAAACCCACGCCGGCGGCTACCAGTACGGTGCCCAGAGGGTGTTCTTGTACGGTATCCACTGTTTTTCCTTTGAGGGACTGGTAAGTCTCGCTCACTTCACGCTGAACCTGATCTTTCACACGGCCCGCTTTTGAGGACAGGTTGGAAGCAATTGCCGCAGCATTTTCTCCATTGGTCAGGCGATCGATGTTCGCTTTCAGGCTATGGATAAGCTCTTTAGCCTTATCCTGGGTATGGTCTGCAGTGTCATTGACTGCGTCGAGCAAATCATTTGCAGTAGACTTAACCTGTGCTGCAATTTCCTCAATGGCTTCATCTGACTTTTTAGCCAAACGGTCAGTCGTATTCTCAACATTATCTTTGGAAAAGTTAAACATTTTGAAACTCCTTTTTTCGTGATTACAAAAGAAAACACCCTGTTTCTTAGACAGTTCAATGGGTTGAAAGTGTTTTCAGCATGTGCCCATCTTACGTAATGCGTGGCTGTGCCCCTATCGGCCACCCACCGATATCAAGGTCAGAATCTTCTGACAAACCTGAAAATGCGTAACGCCAAGCAGGTTTACGTTGCTGATCATGAGTAACATCGTTATGATGCCGCTAATACATTTTTAACAATACATATAAAAAACGTTACTCTGGATGGTCTGGATTTTCAATCTTTCATTTGGCTGCCATGCATAAAGTCAGAGCCTATCTTATTGCCGCGCTTGACCGCATCGAAAAAGTCAGTGATACCTTTGGTGGTAACACAGTGGCTTTGCTTACCGTGAGTTTGTTACTGGCAGCAGCCATGCTGGTGGTCAACGACCGTTTTATCGTCACTACCAAAGAAAAAACAGATGTACTGTCCATGTTGGACGAGTTGTTGATCGAAACCTGGAAGGTGCAATCCAACCTGGCGATTGCCGAAAGTTCTCAACGTGGCTTCCTGCTCACCCGCTCAGATAATTATTTTAAGCCCTATGACGATGCGACCGGGCAAATCAGCCAGCAGCTGCAAACGATGAATACTCTGCTAAACCATACTAATCTGGTCAAGCACGTGCAGATACAAGCAACCATGAGTGAGCTGATGAGCAGCATCGCCAAGAAGTCAGCCGAGATGAGCGTCACCATTGATTTTGCCAAGAAACGCCAATTCGATAAGGCTTTGGCGGTGGTAAAACTGGATTCTGGGATCAAGGAAAGCAGGAATATTGAGGTGTTATCGCGCCGGTTTGAGCAGCAGGTAATGGATTACCGGCTTGAACTCGAAGATAACCGCAACACCTTGCGTCGCATGATGCGCTGGTTTGTGATGGCATGCCCACTCATTTTTGTGTCGCTGGTGGTGCTGGTGATCCGGCGCTTGTTGCGTGAGCTGGCAGAGAAAGCCAATCTGTATGTCCGCTTGACGGATGAGAATGCGGAATATGAGCGCAATATTCAAACCCTGACTACCACGTTGCAACGCCAGGCATTACAGGCGCAAACAAATAGTGAGCGCGAACGCTACCAGCTCTCAAGAGAACTGCATGATGAACTTGGTTCTTTGCTGACAGCAATCAAGATGGATATTTCGTGGACGATCAAGCATTTAAAAGATGATCGGCCGCAAGTCACAGAAAAACTCAAGAAAACCAATCAGTATCTGGACCGCAGTATTAATTTCAAACGCGAAATTGTGCAGAACCTGCATCCGTCCATGATCAAGAGCTTTGGTTTGATTGCTTCGTTGCAGAATCTGGTAAATGAAGCAGCGTCTCGTAATCAATGGCAAATGGATATCATCATGCCAGAGCAGGAAATGGCGATTAATGAGACATTAAGCCTGATCATTTACCGGCTGGTGCAAGAAAGCCTGAATAACTGCAGCAAGTATGCCAAAGCCACACAAGTGTCAGTGCACTTGTTGCACGATGATCACTACATCAAGCTCGAAGTGATGGACGATGGCATTGGGTTTGATATGAATAACCTCACCAGTGCCAATACCGGTATCAGCGGCATGCGTAACCGCGTGGAATCCATTGGTGGCCAGTACGAGGTGACCAGTGCGCCACAACAGGGAGCCAGCATGCGTGTCATGCTCCCGTTTCTTAAAGTAGATAGCCTTTAATTTCGCCTTGTAGTCATATTCTGACAACGGATTCAGTATTTGGACGACTGACTGACACTCCTTCCCTCATTAACATGGACACATGCAAAACAGACACACGTTTTGCGAAAGCGTGAAAAAGGAGACGCACATGTTAATGTCAAAATACAAACAAGCAACAATCTTTGGCGGCCTGCTGGCGACAACCATCACATTAAACGCTTTTGCGTTCGATCTTCAGGAAGTCCAAAATGGTGACAAACCTTACTTAGAGGAATTCACTGCATTGGATAAAAATGCGAATAGCACCTTGACTTGGGCTGAAGTGCAGCAGGACAAAGGCGTGAAGCAACAGGATTTCAAGGCATATGACCATGACAAAGATGGCACATTAAGTTATGAAGAGTATGCCGAGCTCAAAACCCAAACTGGCCAAAAGGCTATCAAAGGCGCGATGTCTGACAGCTGGATCACCACAAAAGTGAAAGCCCGCTTGCTGGAAGAAGAGTCACTGAAATCCCTCAAAATCAGCGTGGAAACGCATAAAGGTGAAGTGCTGTTGAGTGGTTTTGTTGGTGACGCATCCTTGAAGACAAAAGCTGAAGAGTTGGTCGCCAGCGTTGAAGGCGTCAAGTCTGTTAAAAATGCGATTGTAGTGAAAGGCTAAATAAACACCCCCTTGCAAGCTACGTTATTCTCTCCCAAGTGTGTAGCTTGCTCTTTTTTTTCTGGCGGGTTGTTCACAAGTGTTGACGGATTCATCCTCTGTGACTCGAACAACTCGCCGCCCTAACCAACAGAAAGGAAACATCATGAACAAGATGAATCGTTATCTGATAAGCAGTGTTTTTAGCGGTATTCTCTTGGTAGCCAGCACTCAGGTGATGGCAAAAGGTGAGCCTATGTACAATTTCTTGCCTAGCGATACCGTGGTGGACAATGTTAAAAGTACCCTGCAAAACCATGGCATTGATGTCTCTGCCATTCAGGTCAATGTAGATGCGCAAGGCGTGGTGCAATTGACTGGTGAAGTTGACTCCAAACAGCAGGTAGAAAAAATCACCCAATTGGCCAAAGAGGCTGACGGCGTCTATGCGGTGCTAGGTGAATTACGTTATGAAACTGGTGAAGTAGTGCCAGCGCCGATGCCAGAAGGTATGGATCCGACAATGGAGTCCCCTGCTGCCGGCAATGAAAACCATAGCCAGGTAGAGATGCAATGAGCTGACCGGGAGACAATGTTCTCCCGGGGATTGACCAGGCAGGAATTAGTGATGCTCGGGCATCACATGTCGACCGGATTCGTACTCAACCTGGTTGGCTTGACGGATGAACAATAGCTGGTCAGTGGCAAATCCTAATGCCTTGGCTTTAGCCATCAGGTGTTGTTTGATCGGATAGGTGAGTTGCGGTGTGCGGGAGAGTATCCATAAATAATCCCGGCCGCTGCTTACCAAGGCATAGTTATAGTAGGGTTTGTCCAGTTCCAGAATATGGTAATCCCCATAAAACGGTCCAAAAAATGATACTTTGAGGCGACCGGTATAACTACCATCCGGATTTGCCGGATCAACAAATTTTGCTTTGCCAACCGCTTCCGACCATGCTTTCTTTTCAGGATTGAACCCCCGATTAATGACTTTAAGCGAGCCATCCGGCTGGATGCTGTAATCTGCAGTGACCTGCTCCAATCCCTTCTCAAATGTATTGTCCAACCGTGCGATTTCATACCAGGTGCCTATATATTGTGCAGGATCAAAACTATGCACGATTGCCTGCTCGGCTGCAGGTGGCATGGCTTTTGAACAGGCAGTCAAAGTAAGCAGGATCAGACTAGAAAACAGGAAAGGTAAGCGGTGAATCCACACAAGAGTCAGGGTCATAAGCTATTAATAAAAATAATACGATTTCTACAGACAGTTTAAAATAACACAAATTCAATCAAGGGAAGAAAATGAAGTTTTTGAATGGTTTCAAGGTATGTGCAGCGCTCGTCCTGTTGTCAACGCAAGTCATGGCCGGTAATTTGGAAACCGGCTTGGGAGGCGGTGTAGGTGCCGCCGCGGGCACGGCTGTAGGCAGTGTCCTGGGCGGTAGCACTGGCGAGGTGATTGGTGGTGCGGTAGGTGGCGGTTTGGGTGGCGCAGCAACGACTGGCCGCTCTGGCCGTACTGGTGCGATTTTAGGTGGTGCGGCGGGTGGCGCGACAGGCGCAATGGTAGGCCGTCAAGTCAGTGGTACCACCACGGGCGCCGTTGTGGGTGCTGGGGTTGGAGGTGCTGGTGGTGCTGTGGTGGGTAAAGTGATTGATGAGCCCGATCCTTACGAGAGACGGTATCGCGGTAAAAAGGGTAAAAAGCATGGGCATGGCCGTGGTCATCATCGCCATGATTAATCAAAAAAGATAGACAACAGACGGAGCTGTGTGATGAGAGCTTGGATATTGGGCGTGAGTTTGTGTTGCATGAGTGTATTGGCGCAAGCACAAAGTTGTAACAATAAAAATGTCGCTGCCAGTGGTGTCGGTGGCGTTGCCGGTTCTGCGATTGGTGCCGTGATGCTAGGGCCTGCCGGCGAGGTGCTGGGCGGAGCCGTAGGTGGGGCTGTGGGTAGTGTGGTCGCGAA
The DNA here is from genome assembly GCA_035565395.1 of Methylophilus sp. Lineage (GTDB taxonomy): Bacteria > Pseudomonadota > Gammaproteobacteria > Burkholderiales > Methylophilaceae > Methylophilus. The sequence continues at coordinate 4,903 of DATMSK010000125.1, forward strand.
TGGTGGCAAAACCCAGCCTAAAACCATGCTCGGCGGTGCGGTGGGCGGCGCAGGTGGCGCGATTCTGGGACGTGGCCTAGGTGGTGGCAGATTATTAGCTGTACTAGGTGCTGGTTTGGGCAGTGCGGGTGGCGCTTGCGTAGCGCAACAGGCCTCGGCTGGTAATACTACGCATCATGGGCGTGCCAAAAAACACTCAGTCAGCAACGCAACGGCTAAAGCCCAGAAACTGTTAGGAAGTTAAACCTACCGTTTGCCTGGGAAGAAGTGATTCTGACGCAGGCTATTTGCTCGCCAGCTTTTGCGCTAACTTTTTGAGTTGGTACATCAAAGCGTCTCCCTCTAGCAGGAGCTGCTCTACCGATTTTGGTAATTGAGGATCAAACTCCACGATGCCTTGGGCGAATGAAATCTTGTAAGGCTGGCGCTGTTGTTGCCTGAGGGTGTCAAGGTGGGTGACCAGCCGCTGTATGTAAATGTGCGCCTCATGCTGGCGAGTATTGGCCAGTAATACGACAAACTCATCACCACCCAGCCGGGCAAAGATATCCGAAGTGCGACCCACCTGTTTTAATGCTTTGCCAAACGTCTGTAAGGCGCGGTCACCTTCATCGTGACCATAGGTGTCATTGATCAATTTGAAACCATTGAGATCCAAAAACACCAGAGACGCAAACACATGGTGACGCGTAAAGTAGTTGAGGTACTTCTCCGTCAACATGGTAAATCCACGCCGGTTATTGATATCGGTGAGTTCATCCATGGTTGCCAGCTCAATGGCTGCGAGTTCATTTTCGACCATGCAGGCAAGATCTGTCAGGTCTTCCACGTCCCTGGCTGGAAATTCCCGGGGTTGTGAATCAATCAGGCATAGTGTGCCAATTTTGAAACCATGCGTCGTACGGATAGGCTGGCCAGCATAAAAACGTATATGCGGTACACCAGTCACCAATGGGTTATCAGAAAATCGGGGGTCTTTAGAAGCATCATTGATCACAAAGGCGTCATTGCCCAGGATGGCATGACCACAGAAGGAAATGTCTCTAGGGGTTTCCTTCACTTGCAGGCCCATGCAGGATTTAAACCACTGGCGATTGCTATCGACCAGGGTAACCAGCGAAATGGGCACATTAAACATTCGCGTGGCAATTCTGGTTAAACGGTCAAAACGTTCTTCTGCCTGGGTGTCCAGGATAGCCAGAGCGCGCAGTACATGCAGACGCTCTACTTCATTTGCAGGGGTTGCTGGTGCTTGCAAAGTAGTGAATCCACTCAAGTATCCGAATGGGCATCATACCGCGATTCTGTGCTGAGTGTACAAAAAAATACACTTGTAATTTTGTGTTTTGTATTTGCGTTCGTTTGCAGAGGGATCTATTAGGGATGTGTAGTGGCCAGTTTGAGGCCAATAATCCCTGCAATGATGAGGCACAGGCTAATCAGGCGCAGTGAAGAAACAGGTTCGCTAAAGAGGTAAATGCCCCCAATGACTGTCCCAACTGCACCTATGCCTACCCAGACCGCATAAGCCGTTCCTACTGGTAGGTCCTTCACACACAGACCCAGAAGCCAGACACTGATTACCATGGCCAGAATGGTCCAGAACGAAGGCCAGAATTTGGAAAAGCCATCGGTATATTTGAGGCCAATGGCCCACGCGGTTTCAAATAAACCAGCAATCACTAATATCAACCAGGTCATGAAGTTCCTTTTATGGTCTGTAAAATATCCCTGAGAGATTGAGCAGCAGGCCGTTATGACTGGACCGCTTGCAAATCCTCGGCGGTTAACCAGCGCCACTCTCCTTCAGCCAAGGCTGTTGGCAAGGTTAACTGCCCAATCTTGATCCGCTTTAATCCTTCTACGCGGTTGCCGATGGCCGCCACCATACGCTTGACTTGATGATATTTTCCTTCGGCTAGTGTCATATGAATCACTGTGTCAGAAAGACTTGTCACGGCCAGCGCAGCAATCGTTTCTTCTTCGTCTAGCAGTTTGACCCCAGACAATAGGTGTTGCCTGTCAGCATCACTGACCGGGTGTTTGCAGGTGACCTCGTATACCTTGGGTACATGATGCTTGGGGGAGCTGACTTTATGGATGAATTGCCCGTCATCTGAAAGTAAAATCAAGCCCGTCGTGTCCTCATCCAATCGGCCTACGCATTGTATGCCGCGTTCTACCAGTGGCGCAGGCAACAGCGTATAGATGGTCGGATGGAATTGTGTTTTGTGCGTGCATTCATAATGCGCAGGTTTATGCATCATTAGGTAGCTGTGTTCACGGTATTGCCAAGGCTCACCTTGCACAGTGAAGTGCAGGTTGTCATCCAGCGCAAACTTGGCGTCAGGGTCATCGCAAAGCTCACCGTTCACGGTGACTTCTTCGTTGATGATCAAGATGCGGCACATTTTCCTGGTGCCAAAGCCTTGCCTATGCAGAATACGTTCTAAATCTAGTGTTTTTGCCATGTCTGAATTATACGTGAATTGCTCAAGAGAGATGGCGGCGGATAGGTAATTCAAAGACCATACAATTATCGTCACGGGCAAAATCAGCCCCATCAATTCACGTATAATCCTGTCATGGCTTTCAAACACATCACCTCCCGCGATAACCCGGTTTTCAAACAATTACGCAAACTGGTTGACCAGTCGCGAGAGCGTAAAAAAACAGCCTCTACCTTGCTGGAGGGCGTTCATTTAATTGAAGCTTACCTGCAAGTGTATGGTGAGCCACGCTTGTTGATTATTCCCGAAGGACAAAGTAGCGTGGAGGCGACGGCACTTATCCAGCAATTGGCAGATGTGGATACCATGCTGCTGCCAACCCTGATGTTTGCAGAGCTCGCCCCGGTGGCATCCAGCAGTGGCGTCATGGCGCTCGTGGATATTCCTGAAGCTGAATTACCTGAAACCGTCGATTTTGCCTTGTTGATTGAGGATATCCAGGATCCGGGTAATCTGGGGAGTATGCTACGGACCGCGGCCGCAGCGGGCGTGCAGGTGGCCTACCTGACCAAAGGATGCACGGATGCCTGGTCACCCAAAGCCTTGCGTGGCGGACAAGGTGCACAGTTTGTCTTGCCGGTGGTCGAGGGTGTAGATGCCGTTGAGATTGTGAATGGCTTTGCCGGGCTTACACTGGCTTTAACCATGCAGGGCGATAGCTTGTATCAGCAGTCTTTGCGTGAATCGGTATTGTTTGCGGTGGGTAACGAAGGTGCAGGCATTTCTGGCGCTTTGCAGTCAGCGGTGAATACCTGTATCACCATTCCCATGGCGCATCAGGGCACGTTGGCGCTGGAGTCACTCAATGCTGCGGCAGCCACTGCGGTGGCCTTGTTTGAGTGTCAGCGCCAGCGGTTGAACTAAGAATGTCTAGTGCGTGACCTCATGGTCATCATCGTCATTAAATAAGGCTAAAGCCTCCTCCTCATCGACCACATAATGTTTGTGGCAGAAGTCACATTGAATCTCAATGCTGCCTTGCTCTTCAAGAATGCTGCGCACTTCAGCCAGGCCTAGCATTTGCAGCATATTGGTCACATTGGTTTGTGAGCAGCTACAAAAAGCCTGAATCTGACGGCCACTGAACAAACGGACGTCCTCTTCGACAAATAAGCGTTGTAACAAAGTGGTCGTATCCAGCTCGAGTAACTCTGGATCAGTGACTGTCCCCGCCAAATGTTGCACGCGGTTCCAGCAGTCGAGATCCTGCTCTTGTTGTTGCGGTAATTTCTGGAGTAGCAAACCAGCAGCTCGGTCACCTTCGGCAGTCAGCCACAGGCGTGTATCAATCTGCTGGGAACGCAGCATATAGTTCTCAAGCATGCTAGCAATATTGTCACCTTCCAGTGGAACGATTCCCTGGTAGGGCTCGCCCTCTTCCGGCATCAAGGTGATGACCAGTTGCCCCTGTTTCAGCCAGTCAGTCAGTGAATCACCCAGCAGTTCGCCATGGACTTTGGCCGTGGCACGAATGTTCAGGTCAGACGTGCATTCAACGACCAGCAATTGCAGGGACCCCTGGCTTTGCAGTTGCAAAATCAGTTTGCCTTGCATTTTCAGGGTTGCGGTTAATAACACACTGGCCGCTGTAAATTCGCCGATGGCTTTTTTGAGGGGCGGCGGTAAAGTCTGATGCTCCAGTGCGCTAAACAGGCTTTGATCCAGATGTACGCAGTTGCCGCGCACCGCAGATTGCTCGAAAATAAAAGGATGTAATTGGTCCGTGCTAAGTGTCTTTGTCATGGTGCTATTTTAACATTGAAGCCTGTCTT
>DATMSK010000126.1:0-11555 GCA_035565395.1 Methylophilus sp.
GGTAAACAATGCGAGTTGCGTCGCAGTGTAAGCAGGATTGGTTTCCCTGGCCATATAGGCCACATAGGCAGCGGTGCCCAGGCCAACCCCAAAGGCTTCAAAGCCAATCACAATTGCTAGCATGCCACGTTCAGTTGCGCCAATGTCTGTGAAAGGACCACTCGTTGCCAACCATGCGAAGCCGAGAATTGATAAGGCTTGCACCACGCCAAATACCCATAAACCACGATTAATGCCGAGTTTTAGCATCCACAAGCCACCAATAAACGCACCTGCAATTTGCATGACGAGGCCGCTACCTTTGGCAATCGCACCGATGTCTGTTTTGCTGAAGCCCATATCAATATAAAACGGGGTAGCCAGGGCAGTGGCCATGCTATCTCCCAATTTATACAGCAAGATAAACAGCAATACCCACAGCGCATGTTGCCAGCCGCTTCGCTGCATAAATTCCTTGAAAGGCTCAACCACAGATGCCAACAAAGTCTTGGGGACGCTAGTAATGACAGGTTCTTTTGCCCAGAGCGTGAAGCCTATGCCAGGCAGCATAAATAAACCCACGATCAGAAACACCTGTGACCAGGCCATACGATCGGCCAGTATGAGCGCAAGTGAGCCAGGTACCAGGCCGGCGATACGGTAAGCATTCACATACAGGCTATTGCCTAATCCCAGCTCTTCATCGCTGAGCGTTTCACGGCGGTATGCATCAATGACAATATCCTGGCTGGCAGAGAATAAGGCGACCAATGTCGCGAGTAGCGCAACCATGGCGATGTCCAGTTGTGGTTGGCACATGCCCAGGCCGACGATGCTGGCGAATAAAGCCAGCTGGGTCGCTAAAATCCAGCTACGCCGTCTGCCTAGCGCTTGTAGCAAGCTATAGCGGTCCATGAGGGGTGCCCATAGAAACTTCCAGGTGTATGGCAATTGCATAAAAGCAAACGCGGCGATGGTTTTTAAGTTGAGGCCTTCGCTGCGTAGCCAGGCGGGCAATAATTGCAACAGGAGATATAAGGGTAAGCCAGAGCTGAAGCCTAATGCCACACACATCAGCATGCGGCGGGTGAACAGGGTTTGTGTGAGTGTCATGCCTGCATTGTAAACGCTTTTACAATATCGCTAATGGGCATTTCTATCAATTCAACTGTGGTTGCAATACAGCGTTGCCCATAAAAAATTTCTCCTTGTCTGACTGAGTAATTTGGATTTATAGAAACACCCTGATATCAGCACAAAAAAAAGCCAACCCTTTCGGGTTGGCCACACTCGGAGATCAATGGTATTACAGGGTCTTACAAACTTAACACCCACTGGACAAGGGTTTTAATATCCTCATCTTTAACTTGTGGGCTGTTAGGCGGCATGGGCATATCACCCCAAACACCTGCGCCGCCGGCTTTTACTTTCTGGATCAACTTGGCTTCAGCAGACTTGTCGCCTTTGTATTTGGCAGCCACTTCTTTGTAAGCTGGGCCTAGTACTTTTTTGTCTACGCTATGGCAGAGCAGGCAACCACTTTTCTGTGCCAGTGCTTCAGCACCACTACCCGCAATGGCTGAGGCCGTCACCGCTAGCAATGCCGTCGCCAGCAAGGTTTTGTTGAATAATTGCATCAGTTTTCCTTCCTTATAAGCTGAATACGTTCATGGCACCGCCACCTGGCGCCGCGTTGTATTTGGTCAGCTCTTTATAGCCACCGGCCGCACCCAAGCCATCGGTATCATTAGTCAGGCCAAGGTTCATGGCGACACCCGCCCAGCCACCAATGCCAGACAATACGCCTACGTATTGCTTGCCTTTATGGCCGTAAGTAATCATGTTGCCAACCACGCCAGAACCCACCTGAAATTTCCACAGCTCTTTACCGGTTTTGGCATCCAGTGCTTTTACCCAGCGGTCCAATGTGCCGTAAAACACTAGATCAGACGCAGTCACCAATGCACCACCCCAGGCAGAGAATTTCTCTTTGTTGTACCACTGGGCTTTGCCTTTGAGGCCATCCCAGGCCATAAAGCCACCCATCACACCATCAGGGCCTGCAAACATGGTCAGGGTTGCACCTACCCATGGTTGGCCTGCGACGTATTTGGACTCTACTGGCTCATAGGTCATACATACGTGGTTCAGTGGCACGTAGAATGTTTTGTTTTTTGGAGAGTATGCTGCTGGCTGCTCATCTTTCACACCTAGTGCAGATGGACAGACGCCTTTAGCGTTGTAGTCCTGGTGAGTGGAGTATTTCGGGTCTTTGACCGGAATGCCTGTTTTCAGGTCAATCTTGGTTGCCCAGTTAACGAATGGATGCATTTTTTCTGCGACCAGCAAGGTGCCATTGGTGCGGTCGAAAGTATAGCCAAAGCCATTACGGTCAAAATGTGAGGCCAGTTGCTTGCCGTTGGCTTCCCACAGGATGATTTCGTTCATGCCGTCGTAATCCCACTCGTCATGCGGTGTCATCTGGTAACCCCAGCGTGCCATACCGGTATCCAGATCGCGGGCAAAAATCGTCATCGACCACTTATTATCTCCAGGACGTACGTCCGGGTTCCAGGTACCTGGGTTGCCGGTACCGTAGTACATCAGGTTCAGTTTAGGGTCGTATGAGTACCAACCCCAGGTTGGGCCACCACCATTTTGCCAGCCATCCTTTTGTTGTTGCGGTTTCAGCCAGGTGCGTACACCCAGGTTGGCTTCAGGAAATTTCAGCTGGGCTTTGTCCAGGCTCTTGAAAGAGCCACCCATTTTGTTGCCGCCGTTGACATCTTCATAGACCGACAGTGCGCTGTAGTGCGGATTTTCCTTGTTGAAATCCGCGCCTATCAGTACTTCGCTGTCAGAGCCAGTGCTGTAAGCTTTCCAGGCCAGGCTACCATCCTTGATGTTGTAGGCGCTGATATGGCAACGCACACCGAATTCGCCACCTGAGCAGCCGGTCACGACTTTGTCTTTAAATACATGCGGTACGTTGGTATTTGCAGAACCCATTTTCGGGTCGTTTACTTTGACATCCCAGAGTTTTGCGCCCGTTTTTGCATCCAGTGCAACCAATACACCATTGTTTTGTTGCAGGAAAATCTTGCCGTCGCCGTAACCAAGGCCTTTATTCACGTTGTCACAGCACAATACAGATTGCACATCAGGATCTTGTTTCGGGAAATAAGACCAAGCGATTTTCTGGTTGTCATCCAAGTCTAGCGCATACACGTTGTTTGGGAATGCAGTGTGGATGTACATGGTATTGCCAATGACCAGTGGCGCACCTTCGTGACCACGGTTAACACCAGTGGCAAAGGACCAAGCGAGTTTCAGTTGTTTGACGTTGCTTTTTTTGATTTGCGACAGGCGGCTGTAACCCTGGTTGGCGTAATCTTTACGCGCCATGGCCCATTGGTTGTCGTCTTTAATCATGGCGTCCAGTTCGGCATTTGCCCATGCGCTGGTGCTGATGCTTCCTAACAGCATTGCGCCGATGGCAAGCTTGATACGTTGTTGCATAAATAACCTCCAAAATGGTTGCGGTGAAGCTGGTATGAGTGGTGTTGCAAACGGTCAACAAAGGCTTCTTTTGTGACTGCCAGCCTGTGATTGCAACGTGTGTGCCAACTGGTGACGTTATTTTGGAAATTGTAAAAAATGAATTAAAATCAAAAGGTTAATTTCGTATGAGAACATTCTGGATAACCCGTGCAATGGCGGGAACTGTTCACGACTGTGTCATACTGGTACAGTTGTTCAACGCTATGTAACAGGTGTTCAGTTTTAAATGCCCAATAAATATTCCCCGTCTACCGCCCAAACGTCACAGCCTGGTCTGCGAGATGATCAACGTGCGATTGCTGAGGCCATTGCACGCTCATGGCGGCGATGCATGGTTAAAGGTGTGGATGAACAGGCACCGGTTGAAGACCAGATTATTACGGCGCAAGAGCTGAATCAGCGCCTTGAACAGAACCGCTTGCTGCTCACACATGCGGAGCCTGAGATGCTCACGTTGAGCGAGCAGATTGCCCATACGCGCAGTCTGGTGATTTTGACGGATAGTGAAGGGATTATCCTGCGCACCATGGGCGAGGGCGTGGAAGAAAATGAGATCCGTGCGTCTTTATTACCCGGCGCCTCCTGGAGCGAAGAGCACCGTGGTACCAATGCGATTGGTACGGCGCTGGTGGAGCGTCTGCCCATCAGCGTACAAGGTACCGAACACTTTATGGCTTACCACCATTCGTTGAGCTGTTCTGCCGTGCCAATTTTTGCGGCCAATAACCACTTGGTGGCCACGCTGGATGTCTCCAACGATTTAAATGCGCCGCAGCAGCATACGCTGGCACTGGTGAAAATGGCCGCACAAATGGTAGAAAACCGCCTGTTCCATGCCACTGCTGAAGGTGAAATTGGCGTGCATTTCCATGTGCGACCAGAATTCATAGGTACTTTGTGGGAAGGCGTGGCCCTGTTTGATACGCAAGGCCAATTGCAGGCAATTAACCGCAGTGGACAATTCCAGTTTGGTTTACCGTTAGACCAGGACGTGTTGTCTGCACGCCGTATTCAGTTCGAGGATATTTTTGACGAATCCTGGACCGTATTCAAGCAACGTGGATTGTCTGCCAGCATGTTATTTCCCCTGCGGCTGCGCAATGGTGCCCGTTTGTTCGCGCGTGCTTCTGCAACGCAGGCTCCTCTTATTAACAGCAAGCAGCCGATTCCATCAATTACACGCGAGTCTGCTGCCAGCCTGGAGTTACTTGATAGCGGCGACCCGCAATTGAAGCTGGCTATCAGCCAGGTGAAGCAGGTGCTCAATCGTGACATTCCCATCCTGATTTTGGGTGAAACCGGTGCAGGCAAAGAATTGTTTTCCCGTGCCATTCACGATGCCAGTGCGCGTCGTGACAAGCCATTTATTGCAGTGAACTGTGCTGCCCTGCCTGAGGGGTTAATTGAGGCAGAGTTGTTTGGCTATGAAGAAGGTGCTTATACCGGCGCCAAGCGTAAAGGCAATATCGGCAAGATACAGCAGGCCGAGGGTGGGACCCTGTTCCTGGATGAAATTGGGGATATGCCACTGTCATTACAAGCGCGCTTGTTACGGGTATTGCAAGACCGCAGTGTGACCCCGCTAGGTTCAAGCAAGTCGATTCCGGTGAATTTTATGCTGGTGAGTGCCACTAACCAGAAGCTCAAGGATAAAGTGGCGGCAGGCGAGTTCCGTAGTGATTTGTATTACCGCATTAATGGCTTGGCCGTGCAATTGCCTGCATTGCGCCAGCGACAGGATATGGCACGCCTGATTCAGATGATTTTGCAAATTGAGCAAGCGCCGCAAGTGACCTTGAGTGAAGAGGTCATGGCGTTATTTGCTACCCATCCGTGGCCAGGCAATGTGCGTCAATTACATAATGTGCTGCGGACGGCAGTCGCGCTGGCCGAGGGTGGCGTTATTCAAAGGCAGCATTTAACACATGATTTCCTGGATGAAATGGCGGTATGTTCAGAGCTTGTGGCAACGGCTGTTGTCCCAACTTCTGTTACAGGAAACCTGAAAGCGCAATCCGAAGCTGCAATACGCCAGGCCATGCTTCAGCATAGCGGCAATATTTCGGCCGTGGCTCGCCAGCTCGGCATCAGCAGAAATACACTTTACCGCCGGCTAAAAGAGTTGGATTTAGCTTAGGCCGCTTTTTTCAAGCGGTACATGGCCAGGTTGCCCATCAGATTGGGCAATATATGCACATCTTGGCCACCAGTAATGACTTTGCGTTCTATCACCTGAATTTGGTGCTGGACACAAAACTGGTCAAAATCATTAATCGTGCACAAGTGCACATTAGGCGTGTCATACCATTGGTATGGCAAGCTTTTGGAGACCGGCATGGTGCCAAAGGTGATCTGCATGCGGTTGCGCCAGTAACCAAAGTTAGGAAAAGTAACGATTGCTTCGCGACCCACTCGCAGCATCTCCTGCACAATGCTTTCAGTGTTGTGCATGGCTTGCAAGGTTTGTGACAGAATCACAGTGTCAAATGACTGGTCTTCAAAGCCCGACAAACCTTCTTCCAGGTTCATCTGAATCACATCCACACCATTCTTAAGCGCCGCCAACCAGTTGGCGTCATCTTTTTCAATGCCGTAGCCAGTGGTTTCCAGTGTTTCGTGCAAATGCGTCAGCAAGGTGCCATCGCCACAACCCAAGTCCAGCACTTTTGCTTTTGTGCTGACCCAGTTTGTAATTAATGCAAAATCTGGGCGAATATTTGTATTTTTTACACTCATACTTTAATTTGCTCCAGATAAGCCCGCATGATGTCGTGATAATAAGGGTCAGGCATCAAAAATGCATCATGGCCATGTGCCGAAGTCACTTCGGCATATTTCACTGGTAAGGCATTGTCTAGCAACGCCTGCACGATTTCACGCGAACGCGCAGGGGAGAAACGCCAGTCGGTCGTGAACGAAATGACGACAAACTTGGCCTTGGCACGGCTAAGCGCTTTGCTCAAATCGCCGTCATAATCCAGCGCCGGGTCAAAGTAATCCAGCGCACGCGTCATGCGCAAATAGGTGTTGGCATCAAACTCACCTGCAAACTTGTCGCCCTGGTAACGTAAATAAGATTCCATTTCGAACTCAACGTCAAAGCTGTATTTCACATTGCCATGACGCAGTTTGCGGCCAAATTTTTCACCCATGACATCGTCAGATAAATAGGTGATATGGCCTAACATGCGCGCAATGCGTAGTCCGCGACGTGGTACCGTACCGTGATTGTAGTAATCACCGTCAAAAAACTCCGGGTCGGTAATGATGGCTTGGCGCGCGACCTCATTGAAGGCCATGTTTTGTGCAGTCAGGTTCGGGGCCGAGGCAATCACAAACGCATGCCGCACGCGCTCAGGGTAAGCAATGTTCCACTGCAGGGCCTGCATGCCACCCAGGCTGCCACCAATGACGGCCGCCAGTTGGTCTATACCCAGATAGTCGAGTAAACGTGCTTGTGACTCCACCCAGTCTTCAACGGTGACCACGGGGAATGTTGCACTGTAAGGCCGGTCAGTCAGCGGGTTCACACTGGACGGACCACTGCTGCCGTGACAGCCACCCAGGTTGTTGAGGCCAATGACAAAGAATTTATTGGTATCCAGCGGTTTGCCGGGGCCAATCAGGTTGTCCCACCAGCCAGGATATTTATCTTCAGGCGAATAGCGGCCCGCAACATGATGGTTGCCGGACAAGGCATGGCAAATCAGCACGGCATTGGATTTATCCGCGTTAAGCTCGCCATAGGTTTCATAAGTAAGATGGTATTGCGGCAGCACTGCACCACTTTTCAGTGTCAGCGGCTGGGTAAAATGCGCAACTTGCGCTTTAACGATACCAACAGAATTCGATTCAGACATGCCGCGATTATACTATGCGGCATGCCGAAACGGCGAGACAGGCTGTGTGGTGATTAATGGGCCGGAATGGACAAACAACCCAGCAATGCGGGAAGGTCCGCGACGGATTGGATAATCGCATCCGGCTCAACTGCTGAAAGCCGGGTATAGGTTTCGCGGTATTTGCCAGTTTTGACCAGAATGCCATGTAGTCCGGCATCCTGCGCGCCACCCACATCGGCATCAATATCGTCACCCACCATCACAATGTCCGAAGGCTTCAAGCGTAAGGTGTCCACTACCTGATTGAAAAAATGGCGTGAAGGTTTGCCCATCAGCATCGCCTGGGTGTTGCTGGCATATTCCAGGCCGGTGACAAAAGCGCCGATATCCATTTGCAGGCCAGTTTCTGTTTGCCAGAAACGGTTTTTATGAATAGCGATTAGCTGCGCGCCATTCACCAGGCAATGAAATACCTCATTCAGTAGTTCATAAGACCACTGGTCACCAATATCACCAATCACCACATAATTGGCTGCGGTTGCAGACTGGTCAAAACAGGCAAAGTCTTTTTTAACGTCATCTGCCAATAAGAGTTTACAGACGGGGTTGGCTTGTTTCTTTAGATACTGGATGGTCGCTTGTGGTGCACTCATGATTTCCTCAGGCACTGTATTGAAGCCAAGGTCATTAAGTTTTTGCTGCAGTGAGTCTAAGGAAAGTGTGCTGGTGTTAGTGACAAAACGCACTGCAATGCCCGCTTTGCGCAACTGGGCCACAGCGGACAATGCGCCGGGAATCAATTGTTTGCCGATGTAGAGCACTCCATCCAGGTCAAATAAAACGGCTTTGATATAGGGTATCGATTGCATAAAGTGTCTTTCCAGAGAGTGATGCTTGAGACTAACGTATCTTTACTCAAGCAAAAATCATACTGGTTTACGGCCAGGCCATTGCCCTATCGTTACCCGGGGCTGGCCGCCCAGGTCTTTGATGGTTTCGACTGCGCGAAAGCCATGTGTGTTCAATAATTCTTGTACCGCGTCAGCTTGGTTGTAGCCATGTTCCAGCATCAGCCAGCCGCCTGGATTCAAGTGACTCGTTGCGTGTGCAGCAATATGACGAATGTCTTGCAGGCCATCTGCGCCTGATGCGAGCGCACTGGGCGGCTCAAAGCGCAAGTCGCCCTGGTTCAAATGCGGATCAGAATCCTCAATATAAGGCGGGTTGCTCACGATCAGGTCAAATACACGTTGCGGCAGTGCATCAAACCAGTGGCTAAGACACAGGCTCACGTTGTCCAATTGCAGGTGCTTTAAATTACTTTCGGCAACCGATAATGCGCCTTGGGAAGCATCGACGGCAGTGACTAGCACTCGCGGGGCCTGCTGGGCAATTGCCAGGGCAATGGCGCCACTCCCCGTGCCCAAGTCCAGTACCTGCATCCCGGGCGTTACTTTTGCCAGCGCTATTTCAACCAATATTTCGGTATCCGGCCTGGGGATCAGCGTGTCTGGTGTAACGCGCAACTTCAAACCAAAAAACTCACGGTAACCTAAAATATAGGCCACGGGTTCGCCTTGTAAACGACGCTGCACATGCCTCTGAAATGTTTGCGCGTGAATCTCCGCTGGCGTATCAGTGGCATGCGTCAGTAGCCAGGCATGGTTTACCTCTAGTACATGCATCAACAACAGTCTGGCCTCTATGCTCGCCTCATCTTGCGGCACCAATTGCGCCAGCTGTTGCCGTGCCGTTTGTAATAATTGTTGTACCGTTTGCGCCATTATTTACCGCCGGAGGCTTTGCGTATGGCTATCGCGGTGGCGTTTCCCTGTTTTGCCGGATGGCGCACTGCATGACGGATCACCCATTTCAGGTCTTTATCCGCATTGGTCAGCCAGCGCTCACATATGTCAAAGGCAAGTTCTGGATGGTCTTTGGCAATATCGCCCAAATGATTGGCGACACTACGGCGCACATACAAGCTTGAGTCGTTTTTTAATGCTTCCAGAATCGGCAACACGGGGGTTGGATCAGCAATCAGTTGCGGAATGCGTGCGCCCCATGGCAAGCGTGAGCGACAACCTTCCGAACACAGGCGGCGCACATGCGGGTCCGGGTCATTGAGCCATAAGGTCAGTTGATTCAGTGTGCGCTCAAAATCATGAATCAAAAACGGACGGATTGAAAACTCTGCGGTAAAGCGGCGCGTTAATTCATACTGTGCACGCATGGCGATATCAAATGGATCTTCGCCATCATTGTGTTGCGCATCACGGCCATATTCGGCGACAAAGCGTGTGTGTGGTAGGTAGAAAAATACACTCAGCCCCAGGCGTTCGGTATGCACATTGGGTGGGGTCAGTGTATTGAGCAGGATCTCAGTGGCATCTGAGAATTTGGCTGGCAATGTCGCTTTTAATGCGGCCGCAATATGCGCGGAGCGGTCCATAAATCCCAGAGGATCAATGTTGGTCAATGCCAACTGCTTAAAGGCTTCCGCATCAAAGCTAGCGTGCACCAACCCGATATTGTGTGCCAGGCAATCTACAGCTTCGCGATCAAGTAAAAACTTGATCGGGTTGTCTTTCTGGATACTGCGTGGGGCGGCGGGAAGTCTGAATTGGGTCATCTGAGACGGCTCCCTTGCTAAGGGCGTTCCGGGTATTGTGGAGCTTTGTCGTGAATCTCGTGCCATTCCGCTTTGGAGTCTGTAAAAATATGAGCAGAGACTTGCGCGGCGACAGGCGTGTCCAAGGTGCCGACGCGCAACCTTAACGCATCCGGATCGCTTTCCCGGTACGCCATGATTGGGGAGCCACAGTGACCGCAAAACGTACGGCAGAAACCGGCGTCGCTGCGGTAGGTGTTGAGCGCTGCCTCGCCCTGCGTGATGGTGAAATTTGCCCCGGAGATGGGGATTACGGCATTAAATGCAGAGCCAGAGGCTTTGCGGCAACGCTGACAGTGGCAATACACCAGCGCGCCAAGTTCGCCATGCACTTCGTAGCGCACAGCGCCACACAGGCAGCTGCCCAGGTGTTTGGAGATAGGGGCTGCGGCTGTCATTTAGTGTTATGCGTCTTCGCCGAGGCTGGCCAGCAAATCTGCCTGGTACTCGGTGGCCAGTGCATTAATCAGTTCATCCATATCACCCTCAGTGATCGCTTCAATTTTATACAGCGTCAGGTTGATGCGGTGATCGGTAATGCGGCCTTGAGGATAATTGTAGGTACGGATACGTTCTGAGCGGTCGCCCGAGCCAATCAGGTTGCGGCGCTCGGAGGCGATTTTGCTTTGTTGTTCATCGACCTGTTTGGCTTTAATGCGCGCGGCAAGCACTTGCATGGCTTGTGCCTTGTTGGCGTGCTGGCTGCGGCCATCCTGGCACTCGACTACGATACCGGTTGGTGCATGGGTAATCCGTACGGCAGAGTCGGTTTTGTTAATGTGCTGGCCACCGGCGCCCGAGGCGCGGAAGGTATCAATACGGATATCGGCCGGGTTGATTTCTACATCGCCTACTTCTTCCACTTCGGGCAAAATCGCGACGGTACACGCGGAGGTATGGATGCGGCCTTGCGTTTCGGTGTCAGGAACGCGTTGTACACGGTGGCCACCGGACTCAAATTTGAGTTTGGAGTAAGCGCCATAACCGTTGATTTTAGCGATGATTTCCTTGTAGCCACCGACTTCGCCTTCATTGGCGGAGACGATCTCGACTTTCCAGCCTTGACGGTCGGCGAAGCGGGAGTACATGCGGAATAAATCACCAGCAAACAGGCCGGATTCGTCACCGCCAGTACCAGCGCGGATTTCGAGGAAAATGTTTTTATCGTCGTTGGGGTCTTTAGGGAGCAACAGCTTTTGCAAAGTCAGTGCAACTTCTTCCAGGCGTTTTTTGCCGCTCTCAATCTCTTCCTGGGCAAACTCTTTCATTTCCGGGTCTGAGAGCATGTTGTGCGCTTCTTTGAGATCGGACTCGGTCTGGCTGTAGATATGGTATTGCTCGACAATCGGTGTAATTTCCGTATGTTCCTGCATGATCTTACGATAGTTATCCATATTGTCAGTCACGCCTTCGCTACTCAGCAGGCGGTTAAGTTCTTCAAGGCGCTCGCTCAAGTTCGCGAGTTTTTGCAACATACTGGGTTTCATAAGTTTTTTTACCTA
>DATMSK010000127.1:0-3103 GCA_035565395.1 Methylophilus sp.
CCAGCCATGCACGCTTGGGCTGCCAATGATAGAAAATCAGTGGCAACATCGGCAACATCAATATCCCCTTGTGCAAATCACTAAACATGCCGGTAATGCGTCCTTCTGGGGTTTTAGGGATGCCGAAAATATCTACACCAAACAGGTATTGAATCGCACTATCCAGTATCCACAAACTCATGACCACAGTGAGACTAGCGGCAAACAATCTTCTGTATATGGATTGCTGCAAGAGCAACACCAGGGCAATACCGGCCAGATAGATTAAGCTAAACCAGCCGATGGCTGCGAACGTCGCTTTGACCGAAAATGCATGTACCAAGGATAGCCACATCGGCAGCCATAACAGCAAAAATACTGTGGTCCAGCGACGTACTGCAAGTTGCCTACTCAAAGCGGGTAAAGAAGTCAGCAACAACCCGCCACCAACAATGGCCAGCAATAATGTTGGCAACCTGGCTCCACCAGAAAAAGGACTCCAGGCAATGATCATGACTGCCAACCATAGGCAAACATTGGCCAAATAGCGCGGCAGGGTAAAGTGCACAAGTGGAGATGCCAGCAAAGCAGCGTGCATGATTAAGGCTCCTGCCCGCAATCAGCCACTACTTGCTGATAAACTTCCAGGGTGCGCTGCTGCATGACCTGCAATGAAAACCGGGTATTCGGCATTACGGCAGGCGGCTGCTCAAGCCAGCTCAATGTCAACATCGCTGCTTCAGCCACATTCCCAACTTGCACTGCGCCTTCAGGCAATAACGCCGCCAACTGCTCAGCCACGCCACCATGCTGATAGCCGATCACTGGCACGCCTAGACTCAGCGCTTCTACGGTCGTGCGGCCAAACGCTTCCGGCTCCAATGAAAGAGAATAGGCAATACTGGAGATCGCCATGATTTGCTTGACGTCCTGGCGGTATCCGGTCAGCGTGACACGCTCAGCCAAATCAGCCTGTTGAATTTTTTGCTGCAAGTGCGCCGCAAACGCCTCTTTATCCTGAGCCACCTCGCCCACCAATAAAGCATGCACATCTTTATGCTGGCGGCAGACAATACTCAGCAGATCCACAAAATCTTCCGCCCCTTTCCAGCGTGATATCCTGGCGGGCAAAACCAGCAAACGCTTGCCACGGGTTTGCGGATACTGTGCATACCATGACTTTTGCCAATCGGAATCTGGCTGGTAACCTGGCGTGTACTGTGTCGTGTCCACACCACGGAAAATCAATTGCAGTTTCTCTGCATTGACCAGATACTCGCGCTGCACATACGACTGGATTGTTTTAGAAATCACAATCACGCGCTCACCGCAGGTCATGATGCGGCTATACCAGCCGGGACGGTAATACCCATGGACGGTGGTCACCAAATGCGGCCGCTGCGCAGGCGGCATCCCTTTCCAGGCCAAGAACACGACCCAGGCCGGAAAACGTGAGCGCACATGGACGATGTCGACTTGTTCCTGCCGCCATAGCTTGCGTAATTTGGGGATCAACAGGAAGGTCAATAGCGACTTGCGCCCAATGGCACAGGTAAAGTGGGTGCTGCCTGTGGCTTCCAGCGCGGGCACCATACGTCCACCAGCCGACATCACCAAAGACCGATGGCCTTGTGAAACCAGATGTGATGCGATCTCCAATGTACCCCGCTCCACCCCACCCGATTGCAAGGCGGGCAATACTTGTAACACCGTCAATTTACGCAAAACAGAAACTCAACCGCTCAACAGGAGACTATCAAAATGTGTTCATTAAGATAGTCGTGACACCAGGCGACGTCTTGTGGATGCAGGATTTAAATAGGCCAGTAACGCTTCGCAGCAACGGCTCGCTTCATTAAACCCCAACACCGGCCGCATATATTGTCGATACACACCATACGGGTCATACCTGGTGACAAACTGGCGGTCAATTAACTTTTCGATTCCACGACTGACACGGCTTTTACCTTTAGCCTGCAGGTTGATCAGTCCCACGGCCACTTGTGCAGTGAGTGCTTCATACACCATAGAAACCGAATCTTCGGTCACCCAGGCCGTCGACACCTTGGCCAGTGTGGTTTGCACCCAGTCTTTATCAGTATCGCTAATCGGGATAATGGTCAGGTTGGCCAGCCTGACTCGCTGCATGGCGGAGACAAAGCTGGCAGGCGTGCGCCTAGAGGTGGTTAAGATAAAATGCACTTCAGAATGCTTGCGCACCAGGTCGTATACTTGCGCAACCACGCCCAACTCGTCCCAGTGAAAGTGTTTACTGGGGCCGCCGATCATAATCAAAACGTCATTGTTGTCTTTTTTATCTGCGTTGGTCGGCTGGATATGATTAATGACGCCGCGTGTTTCGATAAAACTGGAAAAGCCCCAGTATTGATCATGCTCGGGAATCAGGCAAACATCGAACATTTCCGCGGGCAGACTGGGCTGCATCATGCATACCGTCTTTCCGCCGTAAGCACGTTTGGCCGCCAACATGTGGCCGTGCGTCGCATGGCCAGCCCCAATAATCATATCCGGCTTGGGTAACGCTTGGCCATCAGGCCAGACCCCACCCAATACATACATCCAGCCCAGGCCAGGATGCGTCACCGGGATATCTACCACGTGAACGGGATTCCGTTGCCGGATGGCATTGACCAGTCCAAGAGACTGATGTTCATGCCCTGGTTTGCCGTCTAACAGACGCCAAACGACGAGAGAGTTGTTTGAATGATTCGTGCTTAACATTTGCATCACCTGCATGCGTGCAGGTTAGATGCGTATCATGACAAAATCATTAACCTAAAAAGAACAAAATGTGGCGCACCGCCTCCCCCGCTACCTGTGTGGCGGTGACCATCCTCTATTTGCTGACCGCCCCAAACACCTTTTTAAGCAGGTTACTGGCTTGCCCCATTGGATCCTGGCGAATGGCAGCTTCTTCTTTGGCAATCATTAAATAGACGCCGTCGAGTGCTTTCTGGGTGACGTACTGGTTGATATTGGCATCCTCTTTTTTAATCACGCCAAATTTGCTCCCCATTTCAGCGTACTTATTATAAGTATCAGCCAACTGCACATTAGCCGTGGCTTTTTGTACGATGGGCAGAAACTTGGCCGCCATATCTGT
>DATMSK010000128.1:0-5439 GCA_035565395.1 Methylophilus sp.
AGGCAGCCTGTGACCTTTGTCAAAGGCGAAGGCGTCTGGTTGACAGACACTGCCGGTGATCGCTATCTGGATGCGCTGTCCGGCGTGGCCGTCAATGGCCTGGGGCACACCCATCCTAAATTTGTGACAGCCTTGAATGCGCAAATCGCCAGGTTGATTCATGTCTCCAATATTTACCAAATTGCCGAGCAATCTGCGCTGGCCGATAAGCTTGCCGCGCTTTCCGGGATGGATCGTGTCTTTTTCTGTAACTCCGGGTGTGAAGCCAATGAGGCGGCTATCAAGCTGGCACGTTTGTATGGGCACAACAAGGGCATAGACCATCCTGAAATTATTGTGATGGATCAAAGCTTCCATGGCCGGACCATGGCAACCTTGTCTGCCACTGGCAACCGCAAGGTACAGGCGGGTTTTGAACCACTGGTGAGTGGTTTCCTGCGTGTGCCATTTGATGATCTTGAAGCTGTTAAAACAATCGCCTCGCACAAAAATAACGTTGTTGCGGTGCTGGTCGAGCCGGTGCAAGGTGAGGGTGGGGTGCATATCCCGGCCAGCCTCAAGGCTTATCTGCAAGGTTTACGCGAAATGTGTGATGCCAACGGCTGGTTGCTGATGTTGGACGAAGTGCAGTCGGGTATTGCCAGAACCGGCACCTGGTTTGCATTCCAGCATACGGGCATCGTGCCAGATGTGATGACACTGGCCAAAGGCCTGGGTTCAGGTGTGCCTATTGGCGCCTGCGTGGCGCGTGGAGTGGCTGCTGAAACATTCACCCCTGGCAAGCATGGCTCTACGTTCGGTGGTAATCCTCTAGCAACCGCGGCCGGCTTGGCTACCTTGGATATTATTGCCGAAGAAAAGCTGCGTGAAAATGCGGAAACAGTGGGCAATTACATCAGAGAGCAATTTACTGCATCGCTCAAAGGCGCAACCGGGGTTGTGAATATACGCAATGCCGGCATGATGATAGGAATTGAGCTGGACAGACCTTGTGGTGACCTGGTGAAACAGGCACTGGCTGCCAAACTGTTGATTAACGTGACGTCGGAAAAGGTGATTCGTTTGCTGCCATCCCTGGTGATGAACAAGCAGGAAGCGGATGAGCTGGTTTCCAGACTGACACCACTGATATTGAATTTTTTAAAGGCAAGCGCTTGATCATTCAAGTGCCCAACACATTATGAGTATCAAACACTTTTTGCAGTTTAACGACCTGGCCCGTGACGAGATTGAGCATATTTTCGCCCGTGCCAAATGGATTAAATCACAGTTTAAAGACTACAAACAATACTGGCCACTGGTCGATCGCACCCTGGTGATGCTTTTTGAAAAAGCCAGTACGCGTACGCGTCTGTCATTTGAAGCTGGTATGCAGCAATTAGGCGGTTCGGCCATTTACCTGAATACACGTGACTCGCAACTGGGTCGCGGTGAACCGGTAGAAGATGCGGCGCAGGTGATTTCGCGTATGAGTGACATCGTCATGATCCGTACCTTTGAGCAGAGCATTATTGAGCGTTTTGCGCAGAATTCACGTGTGCCGGTAATCAATGGCTTGACCAACGAATACCATCCATGCCAGATTCTGGCAGATATTTTTACTTTTATCGAACACCGAGGTTCGATAAAAGGTAAAACTGTGGCCTGGATTGGTGACAGTAATAATGTCTGCAACACTTGGTTACAGGCGGCAGAAGTACTGGATTTTAATGTGCATGTGTCTACGCCACCGGGCTACGAAGTCGAGCCGGAACGTGCCAACCTGTATGGCACCTCTCACTTTGAGTCGTTCGCTGATCCGATGGAAGCGGCGCGTGGTGCCGATTTAGTCACTACCGATGTCTGGACTTCCATGGGCTTTGAAGCGGAGAACGAAGAGCGCCGAAAAGACTTTGCGGATTGGCAAGTCGATGAAGACATGATGAAAGTGGCTAAGGCCGATGCGGTATTTATGCATTGCCTGCCAGCGCACCGCGGTGAGGAAGTGTCTGCTGAAGTGATTGATGGCAAGCAAAGCGTGGTGTGGGATGAGGCAGAGAACAGATTGCACACGCAGAAGGCACTTATGGAGTATTTGTTGTTAGGAAAAGTGGCTTGATTTCACAAGCCAGATGAATTCAGTTTGGGATAATTTAGATGAGCGATATTAAAAAAGCGGTGTTGGCTTATTCCGGTGGTCTGGACACCTCCGTGATTTTGAAGTGGTTACAAGATACCTACCAATGTGAGGTGGTCACGTTTACGGCTGATTTGGGTCAAGGCGAAGAGCTTGAGCCGGCACGTGAAAAGGCCAAGAAATTCGGCGTGAGCGAGATTTACATTGATGACCTGCGCGAGGAGTTTGTGCGTGACTTTGTATTCCCAATGTTCCGCGCCAATACTGTCTATGAAGGTGAGTACCTCTTAGGCACCTCTATAGCTCGTCCATTGATTGCCAAACGTCTGATTGAAATCGCTAACGAAACCAAAGCCGATGCCATTTCACACGGTGCGACTGGGAAAGGTAATGACCAGGTGCGTTTTGAACTGGGTGCTTACGCCCTCAACCCAAATATCCAAATCATTGCGCCATGGCGTGAGTGGGATCTGCTGTCCCGTGAAAAGCTGCTGGCGTATGCCGAAAAGCACGGTATCCCGGTTGAAATGAAGCACAAACAAGGCGGTAGCCCATATTCCATGGATGCCAACTTGTTGCATATTTCTTACGAAGGTCGTCATCTGGAAGACCCTTCTGCTGAGGCTGAGGAAGATATGTGGCGCTGGACCGTGTCTCCAGAAAAAGCACCGGATGCGCCTGAGTACCTGGATATTGAGTTCAAGAATGGCGATATTGTTGCCCTGAATGGTAAGGCTTTAAAAGCGCATGAAATTCTGGCCGAGTTAAACCGTATTGGTGGTAAACACGGCGTTGGCCGCCTTGATTTGGTAGAGAACCGTTATGTCGGCATGAAATCCCGCGGTTGCTACGAAACCCCCGGTGGCACCATTATCCTCAAAGCGCACCGTGCGATTGAGAGTATCACTTTAGACCGCGAAGTGGCACATTTGAAAGACGATTTGATGCCACGCTACGCCAGCCTGATTTACAACGGTTACTGGTGGAGCCCGGAGCGTGTTGCGTTGCAAACGCTGATCGACCATACCCAGGCCACCGTGAATGGCTGGGTGCGCGTCAAACTCTACAAGGGCAATGTGATTGTCGTGGGCCGTGACAGCAAGACTGATTCACTGTTTGACTCCACAATCGCTACGTTTGAAGACGACAAGGGCGCTTACGACCAAAAAGATGCAGGTGGCTTTATCAAGCTGAATGCTCTGCGTATGCGTATTGCGGCCAATCTGCACAACCGTAAAAAATAACTTTATGGCCAGTCGACGCGTCATTGCCTATGACTCCACCTTGCGCGACGGTGCACAAGCGCAAGGGGTTTCATTTTCAGTCGAGGACAAACTCAAGGTAGTCCAGCGCCTGGATCAATTGGGCATAGGCTATATTGAAGCAGGCAATCCAGGTTCTAATCCAAAGGATTTGGAGTTTTTTGCACGCGTTGGTGAGTTGCATTTACAGCATGCCAAAATTATTGCGTTTGGTAGTACCCGTCGTATCGGTATTGCAGCAGCTGAGGATAGAAACCTGCAGTCACTGCTCTCTGCCAATACTCAGGCTGTCGCTATCTTTGGCAAAAGCTGGGATTACCAGGTAACCGATATCCTGCGGACTACCTTGCAGGAAAACCTGGCAATGATCAGCGATACAATTTCATACTTGAAGTCGCAGGGTAAAGAAGTCGTATTCGATGCTGAGCATTTTTATGATGGCTACAAGCACAATGCGGACTATGCGATACAAACCTTGCAGTCTGCAGTAGAAGCTGGTGCTGATGTGCTGGCATTATGTGATACCAATGGCGGTACTTTCCCGAACGAAGTGTTTGCTATCACCGAGGCAGTGGTTAAGCGTTTCCCATCTGTGCAAATTGGTATTCATTGCCACAATGATTGCGAAATGGCTGTGGCAAACTCTGTGGCTGCAGTGCAGGCGGGCGCGATTCAGGTACAAGGCACTATCAACGGCATCGGTGAGCGTTGCGGCAATGCAAACTTGGTTTCGATCATTCCGAATGTGCAGTTGAAGTTGGGATTGGCATGCATTTCAGATGTGCAGTTATCCGAACTCACGGCTGCGGCCCGTTTTGTCAGTGAAGTGGCTAATGTTGCATTCAATGATAAGGCCCCTTATGTAGGCCAGGATGCATTTGCACACAAAGGTGGCATGCATATTGATGCGGTCAATAAAAATCCTAAATCTTACGAACATATCAATCCGGGTGCCGTTGGTAATGAGCGGCAGATTCTGGTGTCTGAAGTGGCTGGTCGCGGAGCTATTTTGCGGAAATTACAGCAAATTGATCCTAGCCTGACCAAAGAGTCAGCTGCTGCAGTGGATATACTGGAGCAATTAAAAGCGTTAGAGCATGAGGGTTATCAGTTTGAAAATGCTGAAAGCTCTTTTGATCTACTAATGCAAAAGTTACTCGGGAAATTTAAGCCTTTCTTTAGCCTCAAACACTACCACGTCGATATTGATGAGCCCTCCGTAGATGGGCAGAATTCAACAGCCACGATCCAGATTTGTGTCAATGATCAGGAATCGAGTGCAACTGCGTATGGCGATGGCCCAGTGAATGCATTGGATAAAGCGATGCGTGCAGCATTGGAGCAATTTTATCCGGCCATCAAAGATATTAAGCTGGTTGATTACAAGGTCAGGGTGCTGGATTCTAATTTAGCTACAGCAGCTAAAGTCAGGGTCTTGATTGAGTCTTCAGACCAGCAAACAAGCTGGACCACCATCGGTGTTTCAACAGATATTATTGAAGCCTCCTGGCTGGCATTGAAAGATGCAATCGAATTCAAACTGCTCATGCTGCAACAACAGCAATCAAATCCAGCACTCACTGCAGTGTTGTAGTCATAAGATCAAAAAGCAACTGTTGACCACATAAATAGCACGTTGCCATTTCCCTTGCCACCTGGAACATAGGTGGCATTGACAGTGACTGCATCATAACCTACTGCCGCAATCGGTAGTAAAACGGGTAAAGGCTTGTATTGATAGTCACTTCTTGCGGTGACTCCTGCCGTGACTCCCACGCCAGCATTAAAGCTGTCTGCCTTGCCAACCAAATTCTTGACATGCCCATAACCGGCGATAGGCTCCCAGTCGTTATGTGAATCTTTAAATGACATGACATAGAAACCATCCCAGTTCCCGTTGGCATCACGGTATGATTTGCCAATACCCAAACCCCATGGCCGCTCGTTAAAGGAGTCAATTTTCTCTTTGGAGTACATGCTTCTGTTGTGATAGGTTACTAATGGCACGTATAAGTCTAATTGATCTGATTTTTGCCATGTTTCAACCAAATGGTTTTTGAG
>DATMSK010000129.1:0-13196 GCA_035565395.1 Methylophilus sp.
ATGGACTCTGTAAGCTCCAGTTCGAGTAGCTGTGGGTCTAGCCCGGTTTTTTCCAGCGCTTTCACAATGACTTTGGCCAGATTGCCGCGGCGGAATTGAACCGCAGACACGTTGACGGCCATGCTCAGTGGCGGCAAGCCATTTTTCTGCCATTCCATGGCCTGGCGGCAGGCTTCTTCAATGATCCATTCACCCATTTCTACAATGAGGCCGGTTTGCTCGGCAATGCTGATAAATTGTGCAGGCGGCTGCATACCATTTTGTGGGTGATGCCAGCGGATTAGGGCTTCGGCCCCGATGACTTGTGCATTTTTAAGGCTGATTTGCGGCTGGTAATGCAGTTCAAACTGGTGATGCGCCAATGCCTCGCGCAGGCCATAAGCAATATTTAAATAATGCAGGCTATCGGTATTGAGTTTTTCGGTAAAAAAACGGGCCGTGTTCCGGCCTTCTTCCTTAGCGTGCGACATGGCTTTGCGCGCGCGGCCAAACAGTTTTTCAAAGTCGTTGCCATCAGTGGGATAAACGGCGACCCCAATCGAGCATGAGGTAGAAATGTTGCTGCCAGCAAAAGCAAACGGCGATGACACCTCAGTCAACAGCATATCCACCATATAGTTGATGGAATCATCATCGTGCATATTGTTGAGCAGGAGAATAAATTCGTCACCGCCGTGGCGGCAGATGGTATCTGTTTCGTGCAAACAGCCTTTGAGCCGCTCGGCAAATAGCTTGAGCAGTTTGTCGCCCGAAGCATAACCCAGTGAGTCATTAAGGAACTTGAAATTATCCAGGTTGAGCGCCAGCAGGGCGATTTTTTGATTCGCTGCTGCTGCGATGGAAATTGCATTCTCCAGCCTGTCCCTGAAGTGGGTAATGTCGGGTAGGCCTGTCAGTGCATCGTGCGATGCCAGGTACTGAATTTCTTTTTGCGCGGACTTCAGGTCACTCAGGTCACTGAATGTGCCCACGTAATGGCTGACTTCACCGCTTTCATTTTTAACTTCTGAAATAGATAGCCACTCGGGGAGAATTTCGCCATTTTTGCGTCGGTTCCAAATTTCACCCCGCCAATGGCCAAAGTCGTTCACGCTTTCCCACAGGTTACGATAAAAGCTGCTGTCATGTAGGCCAGAGGAGAGGATTTTAGGCGTTTTGCCTACGACATCGTCCAGTGTGAAGCCCAGCATTCTGGTAAAAGCCGGATTGACGGACAGAATCACATGCTTGGCATCGGTCACCATAATGCCTTGTTCACTGCCTTCGAATACTTTTTCATACTGGCGCAAGCTTTCCTGGTATCGGTTCCGGTTAAGCACAATGCCTATAATGGAAGAGCCGATTTCCAGCAGCATGCGGTGAAATTGAGTGGGTTCGCGGTGCTCATAACTGGAGAGGGCAAAAGTACCAATCACCTTGTTTTCGGCAGAGAAGATGGGAATCGACCAGCAAGCCAGGATATTCAGGTCATCGACCAGGTGCCGAATCTCGCTCCAGCGTTCATCGGTCAGGGTATTGCTGACATATTGGACTGCTTGCTGGTAAATGACATTGCCACAGGAGCCACCACCGGGACTAGGATGCAAACCGTTGATTTTTTGGATTTGTTCTGGTGTTAGGCTGGGCGCGACATAGACATTCAGGTGTACGTATTTTTCATCCATCAGCATGACTGAGCTGAATGAATTGGGCACCAGACTCTCTGCCAGCAGGCAGGTTTGGTTGATGACTTCGAGATGGTCTGCACCGCGCGCAATCGACTTCAGGATGGCGCGCTGCAAGTTGAGTAGCTGGGTTTGTTCCTCAAGAGACAATGGACCACTGTGCGTGATCCCAGCATGAGATACTGATGACGCTGTGGTGATCGAAGGTGCGCTCACAGGGGGATCCAATATTTAATAGAGGAATTCGTTTGTGAACTAGTGTTCTCCTTTTGTGAATTGATGTCAATAGCCCGCTATTCGTCTGCTCGTGACGCAAAATGGGGCATCACCCATTTACGGAACATGAGCGGTGTAATTAGGGTGGTGATCACGCCCATGAGCACCAGTACCGAGAACAGGTCCTGGCCAATAAAGCCGCGTTCGTAGGCAATGCTGGCGATAACCAGCTCCATCACGCCGCGGCCATTGAGGATAAAGCCTATGCCCATGGCATCGGTTCTGGACAAGCCAATCAGGCGGCCACCTAACCAGCCAGCAAGGATTTTCGTAGCAATGGAAACGGCCAGCACCACGGCCACGAACCAGAATGAGTCTATGATTTGTACGTTGAATTCCAGGCCCAGGTAAGCAAAAAATACCGGGGCCAAAAAACCGCCTGTAATAGATCCCAGTGTCAGTTCCAGCTCTTTATAGCGCGCCGGGAGGAAGAAGTTGCGGTCTACCAGCAAGGCACCAAAAAATGCGCCGATGATGAAGTGAAAGCCCAGGGCAGCACTCACGGAGCCAAACACCAATACCAGTAATAACAGCAGGCCAAACAAGGCTTCATTGCCGATGAATTCGACCAGTTTTTCAGACCATTGGTCGATACGGACCCCTTTTTCGGTGACTTTTTTAATGGCCAGGCTGACGCTGACAATGAGCAGGATCAGCATGATTAGTTTCCAGCTGGCACTGAAAATCGCACTGCCGACTGCCTGGTAGGATTTTTGTTCTGGCAGGTTAAGAATCACCCCCAACACCAGCAAGGCGGCGACATCGTTAAAAATGGCGGTGGCTACCGAGTAGCGTGCAATATTGGAATCGAGTAACTTGAAGCTTTGCAGGATGCTGACGGTGACCGGTAGCGCAGTGATTGACACACACAAGCCAAGAAAGATGGTGCGGTTGACGTCCAGGTCAAAGCCGATCCCAACCAGGATGCCGCCCGTGAGCGGCAGCAGGAAACCCAGCAAGGCAATGACAATGCCTTTGCCACGCATGGAATCTACCACTTCCTTGAAGTTCATTTCCAGGCCGGCTGACAGCACGATCAGGAACACGGCAAACTCTGCAAGGCCAGACAGGGCAGGGGTAGGTGAAATCAAGTTGAATATGCTGGGGCCTAAAACCACCCCTGCCAGCATTTCGCCGATGATGGCAGGCTGGTTGAAACGGCTAAACACCTGGCCCATCAGGCGGGCGGTGACAATCAGGATAAGCAGGGTGGTCAGTAACGGCATGGTGCTCTCTTTGTTTTCTTACCAGGCAGTGTGGGGTGCGTCTGCGGGTGATACTGATGCTGTAGATACAGCGCTGTATGTATATTGATTTAGAGTGTAAATCATTTACGCAAGCTGCGGCACACTTTTACTTGTGAAAAGAGAGGGAGAGGGAATCAGGCTGGCGCGGCTTGCTTAAGGCTGGCTGGCAAGGACTTGAATCATTTCCTTGCGGTTTTTTCGTGTGCGCTTGTTGGCATACATGCGTTTGTCTGCAATGCGCATCAGCTCTTCAGTGTCTTCGGATTCGTGGCTAAAGACGATACCGATGCTGGTGCCTACGCCAGAAAAGCCTTCTTTTTCCATTTGCATATGGGTGTAATCCAGCTGGTGCTGGCACCATTCGATATTGTCTTCATGGCAGATGATGGCAAACTCATCGCCGCCCAGGCGGTAGAGCTGGCCATGCGTATCCAGTTTTTTGACCAGGATCTGGCTAAAGCTTTTGAGCAGTTGGTCGCCGGCTTCATGGCCAAAATGGTCATTCACATATTTGAGGTTGTCCATATCCAGGAACATCAGGCAGCCATGCTCCGGGAAATGCAGCATCTGGTTTTCGAGCGCGTGCCGGTTGGGGACGCCGGTCAGGCGGTCGGTCATGGCCAATGAGCGCGTGCTTTGCAGCTCGGCCAGCATGTGTTCTTTTTCTTTATGCAGGCGGTGAATCTGGTAAGCCACGATCAGGGAGAGCATCACTGCTTCCACGGCGACAGCGATCAGCCCCATCTGTTCTATGGTCCAGGCATTGGTAGAGAGGCGCTGGGCAGTGATAGAGAGGCCGCCAAGGATACCGAACACCGTAATGGCCAGCAGGTAGAGTTGCGCGACACGGTGTTTTTGTACGCTGAGCCGCAGACCACAGGTTAAGCCAAACACCAGGAAGATCGCCACGCCAAAGCGGTCCATTTCCAGCATCCAGTTGGGGAAGATCATGGCGGTTACCAGCAGTGCGACCAGTGCCAGGCGGACGATGAGGGACAAGTGGTAAAGCTTGGCGTGATGGTACTGGCTGATGCCGAGCAAATGGCAGACAAAGCTGATGTAGGCAAGGTTTGAGAACAGGATAGGCAAACTGGTCAGGTAAAACCAGTGCCATTCAAAGAGCTGCTTGAAGACGCCCAATGCGGCACTCTGGAAAATCAGGTTGCCCAGGATAAACAAGGCATACATACGCTCGGTAGCATGGCCCGGCGTGACACCAATGGCGAAGTAATAGGTAAATATGCCTAATAAAACGCCCAGCAATAACAGGCTGGTCGCGGTGGTGAAGTTGGTTTGCTGCTGGTAGGTCGCCAGGTTGGCGACAAAGATTTCAGGTTGTGCCAGGTAGTAAGGTGAGTGCAGCCAGGTGACCAGGCGGTAAGTGCCCGGTAGCAAGTGGACAATATGCCCATGCCTGAGCAGGAAGGCATCTTTTTCTTGGCTACTCAAGCCGCCCTTGAGGATGGTGGTTTGCTGGTTGCTGTCGGTGATTTCGTGCTGGAAATGCGCAATGGTGGAGGTGTTCTTGAAGTCAATCACATACTGGTCTGCGTGCGTGATTTTCAGGACGCTCTGACAGACAAACTTACCCCCTTGCAGCGGAATGCTGGCGATGACCACGCCCTTGCTGTTCATGCAGGTGGTGCCCAGCAGCGTTGGACTGGCTGAAGCCTGTGGCATCAGTATCACCCATAATGCAATCAGCATCCCAAAGAGTACACGTTGCAAACCCATTGTTCCTGAAGTGTCAAATTACGTTGGAGTGTACAGGAAAAGTTCCTTCCGCCAAGAGGCTGCAAAGCATTAAGAAAGGCAAAGAATTACTAACTAACGTCTAATAGCTGCCGCAAGCAGGGTTGTTTGTGGTGCAGGACTTGATTTTTTACGACGTTAGAGCTGGCTTGTCATTTTGCCGCGAATGGGGCAGTTTGCCATTGGCTGGCAATCTGTTCGCAGAGCAAATCCAGGTTGTGCCCCAGGGCGCGTACCAGGGCCGGATAACCATCCTCAGCCAGTGGGGTTGTAAACTTGAAGGATTGGGCGGGCAGGCTTGAGCCTGCGAATTGCCATTGCCCGCTGAGCACGGCATAGCCTTGCATCTGTCCTTGAAACTGGTCTATGGTGATATTGAGTGAGCGGGCCGTCGCAGGCAAGCCCGGTTGCGGATCAACGACACTGACAGGGCTCAGGCGGCTGGACAGGCGTGCACGCAGGCCACGGCGCAATTCCTGCGACAGGCTGTCGACCCATAGATGGTCACGCGCAGGATGCATGGTAATGTCATCAAGCTGTATCACAATGCGGTCGGTGTCCAGGTAATCCGCCAGCTGGATACGGTTTAACACCAGCGTTTCTGTGGCGGTGGTGGCCGGGCTGGTGGATGCTGGTGCGGTCATTTCCGGCAAGCTGTAGCGTTCGGTTTTTACCGGCGGATTGGATTTAAAACAGGCACTGAGGCTCAGCACCAGTGCTAGCCCCAGCCCGAGAGATTTTCTTGAAGTGATTGTGGTAAACATGTTCATAAGTAGTCAGTTCCTTACGGTTTGACCGGGGCCATGGGCACCGGATCATTCCCGGGTTTTCGGTCAAACAGGATGGCATTCGGCTGTTCGTTCAGGGTGCGTGCCAATGGCTGGATGTCGCGCAAGGCTTTATCCAGGCGTTGCAAGGTGTTCGTGAGTTCCTGGTAAGCAGGCGATTCCGGCGACAGGCCTTTCAGCATCGTGCGTGTTTCCTGCATGGTAGTCCGCAACTCCTGCATGGTCAGGTTGATGTTGGCGGGCATTTGCTGCAAGTCAGGCTGGCTAAGCAACTGGTTGACCTGTTGGCTCAAGGTGCGGATTTCCTGCATGGTTTTTTCAGATTGCTGCAGATTTTTATCCAGGCCGGAAAGCACGGGTTCTACATTCAGGCGATTGAGCTTGTCCAGCAGGTCAGACAGCTTTTGTTCAATCTGTGCCAAGCCGGTTGCACTGGTTGGCATGACTGGCAAGCCTTCGAAGTGTTCATTATGGTAAGCGGTTTTTGCACGGTGATCCATATTCAGGTCGACAAACACCGAGCCTGTGATCAGGTTGCCGGATTTGAGCGTCGCATGCAGTCCGCGCTGCAACATATGGGCGATCCTGTTTTTCCATTCCTCGAGGTCCGCCTTGCCATTGTCTGCCAGGCGGCCAGGTTCCAGGTGGATCAAAACCGGGATCGCATAATGCAAGTCCTTTTTACGCTGTGGTGAGTTGAACTTCCACGGTACACTGACAACAGTGCCTACGCGCAAGCCCCTGAATTCCACGGGCGCGCCTTTGGATAAGCCGCGTACAGTGTCCTCCACCAGCAGCACATACTCCAGGTACTGGTCGTAGGTTTGCTGGCGTGCGGCGTCTTCATTCGCATACAGCTCGAATGTGGTTTCGGAGACAACGGGTTTGCCCATAGGACGGTCATCGGCATGACCAAAACTGACGCCACCGGCAATCAGTGACTCCACAGTCGGGATGTTGGCCTTGAAGCCTTCGGAGTCTAGTTTGACATCGATGCCAACCGTGGTCCAAAAGCGTGAGTTTTCCGTGACAAGGACATCGTAAGGATGTTCGATAAACAGCTCATGTTGCATTTGGCGTTGTTTTGGGTCAAACACTGCGCTGACGACGCGGCCGACACGCAGGCCCTGGTAAGTGACCGGATCACCCACACGCAAGGAGTTACCCACTTTGCCGATGAGGTTCACATGCACACCTTTAGCCCCATTCAGCGAAATAGGCGGTTGGTCCAGCACGGTAAACTGGTCGGTTTCTTCCAGGCTTTTACCTGGTTGTAATTGAATGTAAGACCCGGAAATCACGGTATTCAGGCCACTGATGCCTTCCAGCCCAATCCGCGGTTTGACGACCCAGAGCTGGGTATCCTGGACCAGCATGGGTTGGGCTTTGGGTGTGATGCGTGCGATCACCTCAATATGGCTCAGGTCTTCAGACAAGGTGACCTGTTCCACCAGGCCAATATCCACACTATGCACCTTGATTTTGGTTTTGCCGGCCTCTATGCCTTCGGCATTGGTCATGGACAGCGTAATTTGCTTGCCAGCTTTGGTGTAATTGTCATAAATCAGCCATAAGCCGATTAGCAGCGCCACGATCGGCACAATCCAGATGGGCGAAATTTTGGCTTGTTTGCTGACGTTGGCCAGCAAATGGTTATTCTCTGTCATGTATCTTTCCTTGCGTATCCCAGAGCAGGCGTGGGTCAAATGTCATGGCTGCCAGCATGGTGGTAATCACCACGGCACAAAAGGCGAGTGCAGCCGGGCCTGGAAAAACCGACATCAAATTGCCCGACTGTATCAAGGCCACCATGATGGCGACGACAAACACATCGACCATGGACCAGCGGCCTATGAGTTCAGTCAGGCGATATAGCCTGGTTTTTTGATGTGCATTCAACGGGCCCGTATGCCGCGCCAGTAAAGAAAGCAACACTAGGATCAGTACTTTAATAATGGGCACCAGCACGCTGGCCACAAAAATCACCACTGCAATCGGTTCAGAGCCATGTTGCCATAACTCCAGCATGCCGCCAATGATGGTGGATGCATGCGTCTGGCCCAGGGAGGTGGTAATCATCATGGGATAGGCATTGGCCGGAATATATAAAATGACGGCAGTCAGCAATAATGCCCAGGTGTATTCCAGGCTCTTCGGTTTGCGCATATGCAAGGTGCTGCCACAACGGATACAGTCATAATTTGGCTCAACGGCATTGTCAGGCAGGGTGTTGACCAGGCCGCAAGTGGTACACCCTGTGGCATGTTGTTCGGCAGCACTTTTGCCGCAATGGATATGGGTATCAGGAGGCGGCTCACCAGCCAGCCTGAACCATAACCAGTCAATATCGACCGAGCGTGTGGTCATCAACAACAGTACTGCAAATACACAATAGGCCCAAAAAGAGGCGCCCAAACGGATTTCACCGATTTCGGTCAGCTTCACGAGGCTGACCAGAGCGGCAATCATAAACACATCGGCCATCATCCAGGGATGCAAGCGCGAAAATAGGCGGGCGATTACGTCGCTATAGGCACGCGGTACCCGGCGCAATATATTGGCTTGCATGAGAATAACACCTATCAGGTACAGGGCTGGTAACAGGATGGCCGTGCAACTGACAATCAGCGCGACAATCGGCTGGTGTACGTCCACCAGGGTGATGGCCGTCTGCGGCAGTTCAATCTGCGTGTCCAGCCCATTGGTATCCATGCTGATGAACGGGAAGGCCACTGCAATCAGCAAGCACAGCAATGCACTGGTCGCCAACGCAATACTGCGCTGTACCGGATGCAAATGACGCCTGGCCAGGACGTGACCGCAGCGCGGACAGCAGGCATGTTCGCCAGGGCGCAGCACGGGAATCGCACTGACCATGTCGCAAGCACTGCAGGCACGCAAACGGCGCCATTTTGTTTTGGGCTGGGTAATCATACGGTTTGAGGAGGTAATGATGGTATTACCTGACTTTTACTAGCATGGTAAACGGGTTGGATTTGAACAGGCAAGAAAAATTCCATTCGCTGCCGACTTCAGAAGCTGATTAATCCAAGCACCTGAAGCTTGCTTTCGCCCGCCTTTAAAGATTTTCTGACAAGATTATCAGTGAATCCAGCCTATTGTACGCAGGGGCTTGAAGGCAATATTTGCGTTCAGGAATACCCATATCATTCAACGACCATATGAGGAGAGTAGCATGAGAACGGAAGCAACGATAAAGTCACATAAACAGCCGTCTGCCAACAAGCAGTCTCATCCGGTGAAACATGATGCCATCGTCTTGCTGAAGCAAGATCATGACGAAGTGAAGAAGATGTTTAAACAGTATCAGAAACTTGCCCAAAAAGGAGATACAGATGGCAAGGTACTCATCGCAAATAAGATCTGTGCAGAATTGATTGCACATACCATTGCCGAAGAAGAAATTTTTTATCCCGCTGCCCGTCAAGCTATTCATGAGGATGGCATGTTTAACGAGGCCAAGGTTGAGCATGATAGTGCTAAAGACCTGATCGCGCAGATGCAAAGCATGACGCCTGAGGATCCTATGTATGATGCCAAAGTGACCGTGTTAGGCGAGTACATCGAACACCATGTAGAAGAGGAAGAGAGTGAAATGTTTCCTATGGTGCGCAAATCCAAAAAAGTCGACCTCCGGCAGATGGGCTCTTTGTTGGCCTCTCGCAAAGAAGAGGTGATGCAAGAGCTTTGTGATATGCAAGGTGAAATTGATACGCAGCAATTACAGGCCAAGCTTGGTATGAAAGCCAAGCACTAAGCATATGTCACGCAATAAAAAAGGAGCATTCAGCTCCTTTTTTTGTATGTGGTTATTGGTTAAAGTGGCGGTTTCCGCGTGCGTTTCAGGCATGAAAACCAGCTATTTGCATCAGCAATTTAATGCTGAGGCTGGCGATGGCCAGCACACCCACACTCACTATCCAGATCAGAAGCAACCAGCCCAATCTTTTAGTCAGGCTGTTTTTGGCAATATGGTGTTTGGGTTCGTTGTGCATTAATGGTAAGCCTCGCCTGGTTTGACCTTGCCACGAAATACGTAATAGCCCCAGGCCGTGTAAGCGAGGATCACCGGGATAATGATGACGGCCCCTACCAGGGCAAAGGCCTGGCTTTGGGGCGGTGCGGCAGCGGCCTGTATGCTGATGTCGGGCGGGATGATATTGGGCCAGATGCTGATCCCCAATCCCGCATAACCGAGCAGAACCAGACACAAGGTATAAAGAAATGGTGTGGTTTCAGCCTTGGCCTTGAGCGCCGCCTGCAGTTTGTAAAAGACAAAAGCTACCAGCAAAGGCACGGGTGACAGCCATAGCAGGTTAGGCATGGTAAACCAGCGCTCGGCAATCCGGCTATCCATAAGCGGCGTCCAGATGCTGATCACGACAATAATGGCGAACAGGGCAATCGAGATGCGTTGAGAGAGTTTGTAGCACGTCGCTTGCAATTCCCCACTGGTTTTAAAAATCAGCCAACTACTGCCTAGCAGTGCATAGGTCACCAGCAGGCCTAATCCGGTAAACAGTGAAAACGGGGATATCCAGTCTAAAGCCCCACCTGCGTAAGCCTGGTTAACCACTTTAAGCCCTTGCAGGTAAGCGCCCAGCGTCATGCCCTGGAAGAAAGTGGCTGCAATCGAACCGCCCAAAAAGGCTTTATCCCAAAAGTGCCGCTCCGTTTCATTGGCGCGAAACCTGAACTCAAAAGCCACGCCGCGGAAAATCAGTGCCATCAGCATAAACAGCAAGGGCAGGGAAAGGGCACTTAAAATCACTGAATATGCGAGCGGAAATGCTGCCAGCAGGCCAGCGCCACCAAGGACCAGCCAGGTTTCATTGCCGTCCCAGATCGGGGCCACGGTATTCATCATGAGGTCTCGGTCTTCTTTTTCCTGGAAAAAGGGGTACAGGATACCGATGCCGAGATCAAAGCCATCCATGATGATGTACATCATGATGCCAAACAGGATAATGATTGCCCATACCAACGATAAGTCCATTTAGTGATCCTTTCCGGCAGAGGGTGTTTTCGCATCTGGGTGAAACTCAGGTGCCAGTGCAAACTCATCCACTTCGCTGGGATTAATAGAGATGGCATCGCCTTGCAAAGCTTCGCCCGTTTTGGGCCCGGTATTGATTAACCTCAGCACATACATGGTCCCCATGCCGAATACCGCCAGGTAGATTAAGACAAAAAGTGCCAGCGTGACGGCGACCTCAGTGGTTGCATGTGGTGTGACGGCATCTGCCGTACGTAAAATGCCATAGACGACCCAAGGCTGGCGGCCTATTTCAGTGGTCAGCCAGCCTGCCAGGATGGCAATCACGCCGGCCGGTCCCATGGCGACTGCAAAACGGAGGAAAGGCTTATGCTGATACAGTTGGTTTTTATAGCGTAACCATAATGAGGTCACGGCCAGCAAGATCATCAGCATGCCCAGGCCGACCATGATGCGGAAGGTCCAGAACACGATGGTCGCATTCGGCCTTTCATCCGCTGCAAACTCTTTAAGCGCGGGAATCTGTTCCGTCAGTGAGTGACGCAGGATCAGGCTGCCCAGGACCGGAATCTCCAGCGCAAAATGATTCTTTTCCTGTTGCATGTCCGGCCAGGCGAGCAGCACTAAAGGCGTTGGTTCACTCCCTTTGTTTTCCCAGTGCGCTTCGATCGCGGCAATTTTTGCCGGTTGGTGTTTTAAGGTGTTGAGGCCGTGCATGTCGCCAATCACCACTTGCAACGGGGCAATCAGCAATATCAGCCATAAACCCATAGACATCATTTTGCGTACCGCCGGATTATTTTTGCCACGTAACAGTTGCCAGGCCGCTGCAGCCGATACAAACAGCGCGGTAGCTAGATAGGCTGCAATCACCATGTGCATCAGGCGGTAGGGGAAAGAGGGATTGAAGATGATTTTTAGCCAATCTACCGGGATGACTTTGCCGTTGACCAGTTCAAAACCTTGCGGTGTTTGCATCCAGCTGTTGGATGCCAAGATCCAGGTAGCCGATACCAGGGTGCCTATAGCAACCATGAGCGTGGCGATAAAGTGCAAGGTTGGCCCGACCTTGTTCCAGCCAAATAGCATCACCCCGAGAAAACCTGCTTCCAGGAAAAAGGCAGTCAGCACTTCGTACGCAAGCAACGGCCCGGTGACGCTCCCTGCAACGTTAGAGAATCCCGACCAGTTGGTGCCAAATTGGTAGGCCATGACCAGCCCGGAAACCACGCCCATGCCAAAACATAAAGAGAATAATTTGACCCAGAAATGATATAGGTCCAGGTAGACCGTCTGCTTGGTTTTTAACCAGCTGGCCTCTAGGACTGCTAAATAGCTTGCCAGCCCAATGGTGATCGCCGGGAAGACGATATGAAACGAAATGGTGAATCCAAACTGGATTCTCGCTAACGTCAATGCCAAATCAGACATACATGCCCTTTACATCACTTGCGACACATTGCGTGCGTCAGCTGATTAGAGAAAAGCTGACCGCAAATACTACCAGCATTGACTACCATTCAGCGTATTAAGTTTGCCTGACATGGCGGGATTTACAGAAATTGTGTAGCAATGCTTGTGGACATTAGGTTAGGTTGATTTCAAAAAAGAGTTAAATGCATCGAGTCTGACCCCATTGATTTCATAAGTTATTTATTCTTTTTTGCTATTGATTTCCTTAACAGATTAGCTTGTCTCCATGGCGAGCTTCCCTTCTCGGCTTAAGTGTTCAACCTCCTTCATCATCATTATCCTACAGCCATATCAGCGCCATCACACTCGTTCGCCCGAATCGCGTTTCATATACTGTCTTTTCCTATAAGAAACAATTTTTGGAGATGACTATGACTACAGTAACGGGTTTATTTAGAGATCAAGACAGTGCAGAGCGCGCTTATCTTTCAGCCACTCAAGCGGGTTACAGCGCAAGTGATATTAACGTGATCATGTCTCAGGAAACACGAGAGCGTTATTACGGTAAGCAGGCTACTTTGGAAACCGAAGTGGGTAATAAAGCAGCTGAAGGGGCTGCGGTGGGTGGTGCGCTTGGCGCCACGGCTGGGGCGATTGCGGCGGCTATAGCGGCTGCGGGCACCGTTCTGGCTTTGCCTGGCTTAGGGCTTGTGATTGCTGGTCCGTTAGCGGCGGGTGTCGCAGGTGCGGGAGCGGGTGGTGTGACCGCTGGCTTGGTCGGTGCCTTGATTGGGTGGGGGATTCCTGAAGATACTTTGAAGGAATACGAAACAGATGTTAAAAATGGCGGGATTCTGATTGGCTTGAACTCAAAGAATGATGAAGATGCCCGTCGTTTTCAAAGTGAATGGAATACACCTGTCGTTGCTGGCGCATAATAGGCCTTAGTTTTAATGATGACCTAAAAGCAAAAAGCCTTGCATTTCTGCAAGGCTTTTTTTATTTGGCTCCTCAACCTGGGCTCGAACCAGGGACCTAC
>DATMSK010000130.1:0-3318 GCA_035565395.1 Methylophilus sp.
GTACGCAACAGCAAAGTCTTGAATTCTGCCTGGAATGCTGTTTTTTGCTCAGGCGTTGCATTGGTCCAGTTTTTACCTAATACCAGACGGGAAACTTTTTCAAAGTCAAAGTTTGGCAGTATTTTTTCTTCAGCCAGCGCAAAAATCTTTTGTTGGTTACCTGCCTGAATGTCTTTATCACTCTTGATGACTTCGATCACATCATCAGCGGTTTTTTTCACCAACTGATCCGGCGACATACCAGCCATTGCCACACTGCTTACGAGCCACATGGCAACTGCCATCCACCATTTTTTCATCGCTTTCCCTTTACCAATTGTTTGAATTATTTACCAATTTTGTCCAATGGACTGGCATCTAACGCATCAGTACCAGACTCGGTTGATGTTGATGCCGTTTTATTTGCTTTATCATCACCCTCTGTGGCTTTGCTATACAAGAACTGGCTAATCAGCTTCTCAAGCACCACCGCATCCTGGGTCTGTGTAATCTTGTCACCGTTTTTCAGATTCTCTTCATCGCCACCTGCTTCAAGGCCAATATATTGCTCGCCGAGCAAGCCAGCAGTATAAATATTGGCGAATGTATCCTTGGGGAAGTTATAACGCTTGTCGATATTCAGACTCACAACAGCCTCATAAGTTTTGGCATCAAAGCCAATATCCCCTACACGGCCAACTACCACCCCTGCACTTTTTACTGGTGCGCGAGGTTTGAGTCCGCCGATATTCTCAAAGTTCGCCGTCACCATATA
Organism: Methylophilus sp.; assembly: GCA_035565395.1. Taxonomy (GTDB): domain Bacteria; phylum Pseudomonadota; class Gammaproteobacteria; order Burkholderiales; family Methylophilaceae; genus Methylophilus. The sequence goes on from DATMSK010000130.1 coordinate 755, forward strand.
AGTATCGCCAATACTACTAGTGGTCAAATTGCCCACTTTCATTGCCAAACCTAGTAAAGCGGCCAATCCCAGAGCAACAAAAATGCCCACCCATAAATCTATTGTTGTTCTTTCCATAGTCTATTCCCCGCAAATTCCTGACGCTAAACCGCGATCATGAACGACGTTAATATAAAATCCAGCCCCAGCACCGCCAACGAAGAAGTCACCACTGTGCGCGTCGTGGCACGGCTGACTCCTTCTGCCGTAGGTGGCGCATCATACCCTTCGAACAGGGCAATCATGGTACAGGCCACGCCAAATACCAGGCTCTTAAAAACCCCGTTCAAAATATCGAATTCCCAGTCTACATTCGCCTGCATTTGCGACCAAAATGCACCAGCATCGACACCAATCAAAGGCACAGCTACAAGGTAGCCACCCAAAATACCGACCATAGAAAACAATGTCGCCAGCACGGGCATGGCAATCACTCCCGCCCAGAATCGCGGTGCAATCACGCGTGCAATTGGGCTTACGGCCATCATTTCCATCGCCGATAATTGCTCTGTGGCTTTCATCAGGCCAATTTCTGCAGTAATCGCCGTACCTGCACGACCAGCAAACAATAGCGCAGTCACCACCGGACCGAGCTCGCGTACCAACGCCAATGCCACCAGCACGCCAATCGCTTCGGAGGATCCGTATTTTTGCAAGGTATGATAGCCTTGCAGAGCCAGCACCATCCCTACAAAGAATGCTGACACGAGGATAATAATCAGCGACAACACACCCGTGAAATACACTTCACGAATGGTTAACCGAAAACGACGAAAGCTTTCACCAGAGGAAATCAGGGTAAGCCCGAACAACCGTGCAGCAGCACCCAGGCGCCAGATTTTATTGATGCAACCAGCGCCTAGTTTGGACAACAAGCGCTTGAGTTTATGCACAACCATTAGCGCGCCCCCCGCAACAAACTGGCATGATACTCCGGTGCAGCGTAGTGAAAGGGTACCGGACCATCCTTTTCACCATGGACAAACTGGTGGATGAAAGGTAATTCTGACTGCCGTAACTCTTCTGGTGTGCCTTCTGCGGCTACAACACCATCGGCTACAAAGTAGACATAGTCTGCAAACTGGAAGGTCTCTTCCACATCATGTGTCACAATAATGGATGTAGCACCTAGCGCATCATTGAGACTGCGAATGAGATCACAGATAACTGCCATTGAAATCGGGTCCAATCCGGCAAATGGCTCGTCATACATGATAATGCTCGGATCCAGTGCGATGGCCCGCGCCAAGGCAACCCGCCTGGCCATACCACCAGATAACTCGGTTGGCATCAAGGCATGCGCGCCTCGCAAACCCACTGCATTCAACTTCATCAGCACCAGATCGCGAATCATACTTTCAGGCAAATTGGTATGTTCACGCATGGGAAATGCCACGTTTTCGTAAACGGACAAATCAGTAAACAGGGCGCCATGCTGAAATAACATACCCATTTTGCGACGCAAGCGATAAATACCCTCACGGTCCTGCCGATGAACCACTTCATCACAGACCGTCACCTGCCCCTTGGTTGGCTTTAATTGCCCGCCAATCAAGCGTAGCAATGTGGTTTTACCGCTGCCACTGCCACCCATGATGGCAACCACTTTGCCCTTGGGAAAAGTCATATTGATGCCTTTGTGCAACAATCGGCCTTTATACCCGAAAGACAGGTCCTGAATTTCTACAATTGCGTTTGCCATAGGAGATGGTTGATGTAAAACGGCTCTTATTCTAAAACAGAATGGACTTAAAGTAGTGTATGTATCCTACATAAAACAAAAAGCCTGAAAAACCAGGCCTTTTGTTACAAATTTATGTTGTATTCTACACTAAAAACTCATGCACACTAAGTACGCCGTCCCTGCTGCAGGTGCCGCCTCTCCCGTACCAGGCGTGCCATTGATCAATATCCGCATTGCGCCAGTATTGCCTGAACCATCATCCAGCATGGTATCCAACTGCTGCGCATAACGCCCTAAAATCCCGTCCGAACACATGGCGTGCGCACTGTTAAAAGTACCAGCCGTGACCGCAGCTAGTGCAGCAACACTGGTGACACCAAGCTGGCCACCTTCACTATTCCGAGGCGCATATTGCGCGTTACCGACATCCGTTGCGCCAGTAGCCAATCCCGCCAATCGTAAATGTTGCCACAATAAAAATGACTCATCTGTATTGGTTGCTGAATTCCAGACACCTTGTATCAAGCCGTTTTGAATCTGCCCAGTGGTGCTGGCAACCGTGCCGGCCACATGGATGTCTGCCGCATGATCATCCCCAGGCAACACACGGAACCTGTCTTGGTAGCCGTAAAAGTAGGTAGGAATATTCCGGAAATCACTGGCCAGACTTTTCACTTTCGCATTCGCAATCAACTCCTGACCACGCATGACCCCTGCCAGCAACAGGCCGGCAATCACCAGCACAATGGCCAATTCAATTAAACTAAATCCATGCTCCTTTTTCATCTCTAACTCCCCTGTATTAAATGATAAAGATATGATTTGAGACCGCAACTACCAG